>NZ_JBFAKG010000014.1:0-145992 GCF_040655595.1 Saccharopolyspora sp. NPDC050389 | reverse complement strand
GGTTTACGAGCTGTCTCCGGTGGGCTGTTTATTGGGCGGACTACACCCCAACACAAAGGACTCACGGCCCCGCACCTGCGGAAACTCCGCTCCGGAAGCGCCGCGGCATCAGAGATCCGGCAGCGGATCCTGCGGAAGATCTTGCGGTGACGTGATTTCCGCGTCGGCGGCGTTGACGACCGCGACGTACTCGTCGTCGATCTCGTAGTCGACGCCGTCCAGGCTGAAGTACGGCGTGGCCTGCGTGCCCACCGGGCCGAGAACGGTGTTGCGCGGAAGCCGCGCGACGACCGACTTCGGCACCTTGGTGGACCAGAAACCCGTCGACAGCACGGTGATGGCCTCGCGGCTCACGACGACGAGAACGCTGGACTGAACGCTCATCGGAATGATGGCGGGAAAGACGTACCGGATCTCGTCGCCCTCGTCAAGAAGGCGCGGATTCGCTCGCGAACGGCCCCGGAAACAGGCATACCGGAAGATTACCAACGCCGGCCCGCCGGAAGACCGCCTTCGCCCGGCAGCGCACACGCGACCCTATGCCTTGAGTCCCGCCAGGACTATCTGCAGCCCAGCGCGGAATTCGGCCTCGGGTTCGCTCTCGACGGCGGCGCGCGCGATCTCGATCAGCTTCGGAAAGCGTTCCGGCGGCAGGGTTTCGATCCGATCGGTGATCGCCGAGAGGTCCTCGTCGCGCGCCGCGGACAGCGGGCCGACGAGTTCGGCCTGCGCGAAACCCGTGATGAATCCGGACACCGCGCGGAACGCCACGAGGAGCTCGGCCCCGGAGCGGCCGCCGCGCGCGAGCGCCTGCAACAGCGCCTCAGCCGGCGCGAGGGTGGCCACGTCGAGGCTGCGCCGGGTGAGGATCAGCGGGATGGCGTGCGGGTGAGCGCGCACGGCGCGCCACATCCCCTCCGCGACCGCGAGCACCTCGTCCGCCCAGTCGCCGGGAGCTTCGGCGGGCCAGCTCGCCTGGGCCATCACGGCCTCGGTGACCAGCTGCTCCAGTCCCTCGCGCCCGTCGACGTAGTTGTAGATCGTCATCGGGCCGGTGCCCAGCGCCGTCGCGAGGCTGCGCATGGTCAGGCCGGCCAGCCCCTGCTCGTCGACCAGCGCCAGGGCGGCGGACTGCAGTTGTTCCCGCGCGAACTTCCTGGGTGCGGGCATGCTTCTCCTTGATTAAGTACGTCGTACGTGTTTAACTCGGCGCCGTTCACGTACAACGTACCTAAAGCGAGGCGCGATGACGATCCGCACGACCTTCCCCTCCGGCGACGATCGGTGCGCGGCGTGGCTGACACTGCCGGCCGGCCCGGGACCGCACCCGGTCGTCGTGCTGGTGCACGGCGGCGGGGCAACGCACGAGATGATGCTCGGCCAGTACGAGAAGTGGTTCTCCGACGCGGGTCTGGCCGTGGTGGCGTTCGACTTCCGCCACCTCGGCGAGTCGGGCGGCCTGCCGCGCCAGCTGGTGAGCCAGCGCCGGTACGCCACCGACGTCGACTCCGCTCTCGCGTTCGCCCGTTCCCGCCCCGAGCTCGATCCCGAGCGGATGGCGCTGTGGGGAACGTCCTTCGGCGCGAGCCACGTGGTCGCTGCGGCCGCTCGTCATCCCGAGCTCGCCGCCGCGGTCGTGCAATGCCCGGTGCTCAGCGGGCGCGCGGTCGTCTCCCGGGCGGGAGTGCGGCACCTCGCCCGGTTCACCGCGCCGATCGTCTCCGACCTGGTGCGCACCGCGCTGCGTCTTCCCCGGCGGTACGTGCAGCTCGTTGGCCGGCCCGGCGAGCTGGCGTTCGTCAACCAGCCCGGGGCGCTGGAGGGCTGGCAGTCGGTCACGCCGCCCGGCTACCGGTTCGACAACCGGATCACCGCCAGCTCGGGGCTGGACATGCTGTTCTACAACGCGGCAGCTCAAGCCGCGCGCGTGCGTTGCCCGCTGCTGGTGTGCGCGTGCGACCGCGAGAACCTCATCGATCCGGCGATCGCGACGGAGGTCGCCGCCACCGCACCCCGCGCGGTCCTCAAGCACTACGACGCCGACCACTTCACGATCTACCACCCACCGGCCGTCGGACAGGCCGTCGCTGATCAGATCGACTTCCTGACCACGCACCTCAAACCGACGGCGTAAAAAGCGTTGTGGCACGCGCTCATCGCGGTGCTAGCCTGCGCAGCATGTCTGGCGCTTCTGCCGCGGCCGCTGCCGCTGTCACGAGGACGCTCCGCTAGCGGCGGTGCTCTCCTAACGCTCCGCCGCTCCACGTCTTGGACCGGAGCGGCCTCTTCGTGCTGCTCAGATTCCTTTCGGATATCGGAGCACCCTCTTGACCTCAGACATTTCCAATCCACGCCGGGCTGACATCCGGGCGTGGTCCGTTCTCTGCTGCCTCGCCACGCTGCAGTTCCTCATCGCCATCGACGTGACCGTGGTGAACGTGGCGCTGCCGTCGATCGGGGCGGGCTTGCGCGTGAGCGCCCGCGAGCTGACCTGGGTCGTCGTCGCGTACACGATCACCGGCGGCGGACTGCTGATGCTCGGCGGGCGCCTCGGCGATGTGCTCGGCCGACGACGCGTCCTGATCGCGGGGACCGCGCTCTTCGGTGCCGCCTCGTTGCTCGCCGGCCTCGCGCCGTCGTTCCCGTTGCTGGTGGTGGCACGGCTTCTGCAGGGCGTCGGCGAGGCGCTCGCGCTGCCGGCGGCGATGGCGACGATCGTCCTGCTGTTCCCCGAAGGCCCCCGCCGCTCGCGCGCGCTGAGCGTGTGGGCGGCCGTGGCGAGCACCGGTCTCGTGGTGGGATTCGTGCTCTCGGGGATCATCACGGAGCTTTACGGTTGGCGGTGGATCTTCCTCGTCAGCGTTCCGTTCGTCGTGCTGGTGATCATCGGCGCCATCGCGCTCGTCCCCGCGGACAGTGCCGTTGCACGCGTTCCGCTCGACCTGCCGGGTTCGCTGCTGCTGACGCTCACGCCGCTGCTGTTCGCGTTCGGCGTCATCGAGGCGGGCGAGGGCGGCACGACTCCGTGGATCACGGCCGTCGCACTCATCGCGTCTGTGGTGTGCGGAACGCTTTTCGTCGTGGTGGAAAGACGATCAGCGGCGCCGCTGATCCCGCTGACGTTCTTCCGCAACAAGACGCGGGTAATGGCCAACCTCGCCACGGCACTCCTCAGCGCGGCGCTGTCGACGTCGTTCCTGCTGTTCACCTTCCACCTCCAGCAACGCGCCCTCCTCACCCCGCTCGCGGCGGGGCTGACGCTCCTCCCGCTGGCCATCTCGCTCGTCGCGGCTGCGACGTTCGTGCCGCGACTGCTGGAGCGCTGGGGCGCCAGGGCATGCGCGGGAGCCGGGATCGCCTTGACCGCAGCAGGAATGGCGGCGATCGCGATCCCGTCGTCCGGCGGAGCGGGCGCAGCGGCGACGGTCCCAGCGATGGTGCTGATCGCGGCGGGCATGGGATTCGGCCTGGTCGGACTGCAATACGCGGCGGTCACGGGCGTGACCGAAGAAGATGCGGGAGTGGCATCGGGCGTCCAGCGAGCGGCGGACCAACTCGGCGGCTCAACGGGAATCGCCCTCTACATCAGCATCGCCTTCGCCCCAACCCTGGCAACGAACATCGATCCCTTCGTCACCGCAAGCGCACTCGCCGTCGCAGGACTGGCAGCGGCATGGCTGATCACCCGGCGAATCCCGATGCCGGCACCGGAGAAGAAAGCGTAAGTCGGCTGAAGCCCCCACGCCAACAAGCGTGAAAACCACCTGAAGAAAGCGGTCAGGGCCGATGCAAACCCGCACCGGCCCTGACCGGACCACCCCCAGCGGACGTTCACTACGTCCAGCCCCCAGTGAGAGGAACCCACCGCATCGTGGGCGGTTTGGGGTCTCGTCCCCAGATTCATAACGCGAGAGAGTCCTGCCGACGCAGACCGGACAAGATAGGCCCTGAAGGCGCCTTCCCGCACAGGTGTCGCGGTTTACCGGGCCGTTTCCGTCCAGGTGACCGGCAGTTCGTGGACGCCGTAGATGTTCATGTCGGTCTTGAGCTTCACCTGGTCGGTGGGGATGGCGAGCTCGAGGGCCGGGAAGCGACGCAGCAGTCCGTCGAACCCGACGCGCATCTCGATGCGGGCCAGTTGCTGGCCGAGGCATTGGTGGATGCCGTGGCCGAAGGACAGGTGACCGCGGGCCTTGCGGTGGATGTCCAGGGTGTCGGGATTGTCGAAGCGCTGGGGGTCGCGGTTGGCGGCCAGCAGCGAGACGACGACGGTCGAACCCTCGGGGATCGTTTCACCGCCGAGTTCGATGTCCTCCGCGGCGTAGCGGTAGAAGATGTCGGCGACGGACAGGTAGCGCATGAGTTCCTCGACGGCATCCGGGAGCAGTTCCGGGTTGGCGCGCAGTTCGGCCAACTGCTCGGGGTGCTCCAGGAGCGCGAAGGTGCCCAGTGCCAGCATGTTGGCGGTGGTCTCGTGGCCCGCAAGCAGCAGCAGGAAGGCTGCGCCGGTCAGCTCCTCGATGGTGAGGTCGTCGTGGCGGGCCAGGTCGGACAGGATGTCGTCGCCGGGTTCGGCGCGTTTGCGCGTGACCAGTTCGGCGAGGTACGCGTTCATGGCGCCGATCGCGGCCATCTTCTCTTCGAGCGACTGGTCCTTGACCATGAACTGGGAGGAGTTGGCCTGGAAGGTCTCCCGGTCCTCGTAGGGCACACCGAGCAGTTCGCAGATCACCAGCGAGGGCACCGGCAGCGCGAACTCCTTGACCAGGTCGACCGGCGGGGCGAGGCGCGCCAGCTCGTCCAGCTGCCGCTCGGTGACGCCGATGATCTGCTCTTCGAGCATCTTCATGCGTTTGACGGTGAAGGCGCCGGTGAGCTTGCGCCGCAGCCGGGTGTGGTCCGGCGGGTCCATGGCGACGAACAAGCCCGGCATCTGTGGGGAAGGTTCGGTGGCGACGGGCATGCCGGGAGTCTCGTACGGCACGTGGAGAACGCCGATGTCCTGGCGGGAGCTGAACCGGGTGTCGGCCAGGAGCTGGCGGACCGCCTCATAGCCGGTGACGAGCCAGCCCTCGTGCCCGTCGGGGAAGACCATGGGACTGACCGGGCGAGCCTCGCGCAGCCGGGTGATGTAGCGGGGCGGGTCGAAGGGGCCCGCATCGCGGTCCGAGGGGAGGCTGTGCGGGATGGGATCCGTCTGAGTCACCGGTTTTCCTTTCGTGGCGATTGTTGTTGCCACAGTCGCCGACGGACCTGACATACGCCTGACACGGCTCTGACACCGACCATGCCGGAAGCTTGGTCGGCCGCCACGGCGGCAGCGCAACGTCGTCGAACGCTGCTTCAACCGGCACGAGCAATGGCGCGACATGGCAACCCGTTACGCCGAACGCGCAGCACCTACCGCTATCACCCCGGCAACCTCCTGCGCCGCGTCAGCAGCCGGAGGTCTGCCGGTCGCCCATGGCAAAATCAGCCAGATGCAGATCAGGATGCTTGGATCATTCGAGGTTCACACGGATGACGGCGTCCTAGCCGACGTGCCGGGCGCCCGGTTGCGTGGACTGCTGATCGCCCTCGCCCTCGAACCAGGTCACGTGGTCTCGAAGGCGGCGCTCGTCGATTGGATTTGGGGTGAGCGCCCGCCCGCCGACGCGGCGAATGCCTTGCAACGCTTGGTTTCCCGGCTGCGGAAGGCGCTGCCGGAAGGGTCGGTCGAGGGGCAGACGAGCGGCTACCGGTTGAGCGTGGAACCCGACGCTGTCGACGCAGTGCGGTTCGAACGCCTCGTCGGCCAGGCCCGCAATGACGAGAATCCGCGGCGGCTGCGCGAGGCCCTCGCACTGTGGCGCGGTGCGGCCATGCAGGACGTCGGATTGGCCGATAGCGCGGCGTTCGACGCGGCGGTCACCCGGCTCGAGGGGCTACGCCTGACGGCCATGGAGGACCGGTTCGATGCGGAGATCAGCCTCGGCCACGGCGCGGAGCTGGTCACGGAACTGACCGACCTGGTGGTCGCGCATCCGGTGCGGGAACGGCTTGTCGCCGCGTTGATGCGTGCCCTCGTCGCGACCGGTCGCGACACCGAGGCGCTGCTCGTGTACGAGCGCACGAGGGAAACCCTGGCCGACGAGCTGGGCGTCGACCCCTCACCGGAGCTGTCCGCATTGCACGTCGCGCTGCTGCGGGGCGAGTTGGGACGGCGGGAGGAGCAACGGAAGACCAACTTGCGTGCGGAGCTGACCAGCTTCGTCGGCAAGGACGCCGATGTCGCCGCGGTCCGCGAACTCAGCACCGAACACCGGCTCACCACCCTGATCGGGCCGGGCGGCTCGGGGAAGACCAGGCTGGCCGCGGAAACCGCGCGCACGCTGCTCGGCGACCTGCCGGACGGGGCCTGGCTGGTCGAACTCGCGGCCATCGGCGCCGACGGTGACGTGGCGCAAGCGACGCTCGCCGCGCTCAAACTGCGGGATGCGCTGCTCGGCGATGCACCGGACGCGGAGCCGACGGATCGGGTCGTCGCCGCGCTCCGCGAGCGGGAGATGTTGCTGGTCCTGGACAACTGCGAGCACGTGATCGAGTCCGCCGCGGCATTCGCCCATCGAGTGCTCGGAGAGTGCCGGCGGCTGCGGATCCTCGCGACGAGCAGGGAATCCCTCGGCATCACCGGTGAGGCGCTGTGGCAAGTCGCGCCGTTGGTGCTCCCCGCGGAAGACGCCGACCCCGGGGAGATCGAGTCCGCTCCGGCCATCCGGCTGCTGCGGGACCGAGCCGGCGCGGTGCGCAAGGACCTGGCGATCGACGCCCGCACGATGTCGACCATGGCGCGCATTTGCCAGGCGCTGGACGGGATGCCGCTGGCGATCGAGCTCGCCGCGGCCAGGTTGCGCACCATGTCCCTCGATCAGCTCGCCAATCGGCTCGACGACCGGTTCCGCCTGCTGACCGGCGGCAGCCGGACCGCGCTGCCCCGGCACCGGACGCTGCGAGCGGTGATCGACTGGAGCTGGGAGCTGCTCACCGACGCCGAACGATTGGTCCTGTGCAGGCTCTCGGTGTTCGCCGGTGGCGCGAGTCTGGAAGCGGCCGAGCAGGTCTGCGCCGGCAATGCGGTCGAGCCTGGTGAGGTGCTCGAGCTGCTGACCGCGCTGACCGAGAAGTCGCTGGTGGTGACCGAGGGCGACCGGGCGACGCGCTACCGGATGCTCGGCACGATCAAGGAGTACGCCGAGCAGCGCCTCGCGGAGGCGGGGGAATCGGATCTGACGCGCCGTGCGCATCTCGCTTACTTCACCGAATTCACCGGAATCGCGGAGCCGCACCTTCGCCGCTCCGAGCAATTGGAATGGCTTGCCGCGCTCGAGGCCGAGCACGACAACATCATCGCCGCGATGCGCGGTGCGCTCACCGCCGGCGAGGCGGACGGGGCGATGCGGCTCGCCGCTACCGCCGGCTGGTACTGGTGGCTCGGCGGGCACAAGGTCGAGGGCAACGAGCTGATCATGGCGGCGATCGCCATGCCTGGCGAGGTGGCCGATGAGATCCGGGTCATCGTGTACGCGCTTGCCACGGGGTTCATGACCTCCGGGCGGGAGAGCGACCAGTTCCAGGCGGCGGAGTGGATCCACGAGGTGTACGAGATCAGCCGACGCGTCCAGATCAATCACCCGGCAGTAGGGCTCGTCGCCGCGCTGGAACGCCTGGTGCAAACGCCGGACGCGTACGTTCCCGCGTGGGAACCGCTGCTCACCGACGAGGATCCCTGGGCACGCGCTCTTGCCCGGCTGCAGCTGGGCAAGATGCGGATCATGCTCGGCCACGGCGATCGGGATGCGGATGCTCATCTCGAGACGGCGCTCACCGAGTTTCGCGCGCTGGGCGAACGGTGGGGGACTTCGTTCGCCTTGACCGAGCTGGCGGATCGAATCGCGGTGCGCGGCGAGTTCGCCACTGCGTGCACGTACTACGAGCAGGCGATCGCGGTCGTCACCGAGGTCGGCGCCGCCGAGGATGTGGTGCCGATGCGGTCGCGGCAGGCCCAGCTGTACTGGCTGGCGGGGAACGAGGAGTCGAGCGCGGCTGCCATGGCAGAGGCACAGCGGTCCGCGGAACGGGTCGCCTGGCCGGGGGCGCTGACCGAGCTGGCCCTGTCGAAGGCGCAGTTCGCCCGCTGGAGCGGCGACGCCGAGCAGGCGCACCGGCAACTCGACGTCGCGACGGCGATGCTGGGTGATAACGCCGAGCGGGCGAACATCCGCGCGATGAGACACGACCTGCTCGGTTACCTCGCCGAGGATCTCGACGAGGCCCGCGAACACCGCGCCGCAGCCGTCCAGGCGGCGTCCGAGGCGGGGAACCCACTCGGGATCGCGCAGGTGATCGTGGGGATCGCGGACCTGGCGCTGCGTCAGGAAGAGCACGAGCAGGCCGCGCGCCTGCTCGCGGCGAGCGCCGGCGTGCGCGGTCTGCCGGATCGTTCCCAACCGGATGTGGGCCGGATCGAGCAGGCCGCGCGAAGTCGCCTCGGTGACGCGCGGTTCACCGAGGCGACGCAGGAGGGGGCGCAGGCGAGCTGGCGCGAGTTGGTCGCGGTCACGCTCGCTTGTTGAACGTGGCGGACGCCCACAGGTACCCGACGAGAGCGATCCCGACGCACCAGGCGAGGGCGGCGATCATGTCGCCGGTGGCCGGCGCGCCGTCGAGCAGCCCGCGCAGGGTTTCGATGATCGGCGTGAAGGGCTGGTACTCCGCGAATTCCCGGAGACCGGGCCCCATCTTCTCCGCCGGCACGATCGCGCTGCTGAAGAACGGGAGCATGACCAGCGGCACCGACGCCAGACCCGCCGTTTCCGGGGACTTCGCCGCCAATCCCAAGGCGACCGTGAGCCAGCCGGTCGCGAAACCGAGCAGCGCGACGACACCGACCACGCCGAGCCAGTCGAGGAGGCTCGCCGACGGGCTGAATCCCAGCAGGAAGGCGACTCCGATGATCGCCGCGATGGCGACCAGGTTGGTCAGCAGGCTGGCGATGACGTGACCGGTCAGCACCGCACCGCGGGGGACGTCCATGACCTTGAAGCGGTTGATGATGCCCTTGGTCATGTCGGAGTTCACCGACGTCGCCACGGACCCCAGTCCGTAGCTGACTGCCAGCAGGAGCATGCCCGGCGTCGCGTAGTCGACGTAGTCGACACCGACGCTGAAAGCGTCACCGAGCATGTACACGAACATCAGCATGACCACGACCGGCATCAGGACCGCGTTGAACACCGAGGTCGGATTCCGGGCGATGTGCTTGAAGTTGCGGCGCAACATCACCATCGAGTGGGACTTCATTTCGCGACCACCTCCGTGGTGTGGCCCGTGAGGGCGAGGAAAACGTCATCGAGGTCCGGCGTGTGCACGGTGAAGGCTTCGGCGTTGAGCGAGTGCTCGTCGAGCCTGCCCAGCAGGGCCCGCAACGACTTCGTCCCGCCGTCGCTGGGAACCCGCAGGGTCAGTGCCTCGTCGTCCCGCGTGGAGCCGGCGATGATCCGCGCGGCCGCGTCGAGTTCGGCGACGGTGGTGAACCGGAGCCGGACGTGCGTCCCGGGAATCTGGCGCTTGAGGTCGTCGGGAGTGCCCTGGGCGACGAGGCGGCCCTGGTCGAGCACCGCGATCCGGTCGGCGAGCTGGTCGGCTTCCTCGAGGTACTGGGTGGTGAGGAAGATGGTCACTCCATCGCCCACCAGATCGCGGATGATCGACCACATCGTGCGACGGCTGCGCGGATCCAGACCCGTCGTCGGCTCGTCCAGGAAGATGATCCGCGGGTTGCCGACGAGCGTCATCGCCAGGTCGAGCTTCCGGCGCATGCCCCCGGAATAGGTCGACGCGGGCTTCTGCGCCGACTCGACCAGGTCGAAGCGTTCCAGCAGCTCTGCGACGATCCGCTTGCCGTTGCCGGAGGACGCCCGGTTCAGGTCCACCATCAGCTGCAGGTTCTCCTGCCCCGTCAGCAGCTCGTCCACCGCCGCGAACTGGCCGGTGACCCCGATCGCCGCGCGCACCGCCTTGGCCTCGGTCGCGACGTCGTGCCCGGCCACGCGGACCGTCCCGCCGTCGGCCTTCGCCAACGTGGTCAGCACGTTCACCGTCGTGGTCTTGCCGGCCCCGTTCGGTCCGAGCAGGGAGAAAACCGTACCCGCAGGGACGTTCAGATCGATGCCATCAAGCACGATTTTGTCTTGGTAGGCCTTCCGCAGCCCGGAAGCCACAATCGCCGAATTCGTCATGCGATCACTGTCATCGGCCGGCCTGACACCGACCTGCCGTCGAGCTGACACGACTCCTGACACGGCGTGCGCAGCCCGCTGACGACTGCCTGATCGGCCGGAGCCCACCGACCGCGAAGGCTACGACCACGCACAACGGGCCGAGCAGGCAATCTGCCTGCTCGGCCCGGAAGACCCGCGCCGCAGATGCACGGCCTGTCGCCGCGATCGCTGGTGGGGATCGGGTTTTCGTCTTCGGTGTGTCGCTCAGGCGAACAGCTCGCCGAGCAACTCGGGGTCGATGGGGATGGGGGCGGGGCGGTAGGCGGGCGGCTGCGTGCCCAGCAGCTCGCGCACCAGGAAGTCCCAGCCGCGCGTGCGGACGTATTGCAGGCAGTCGATGAACAGGTGCTCGGCCCCGGGCACGATGAGCAGCTCGAAGTCCTTGCCGGCGGCGATGAGCCGGTCGGCCAGCCGCAGCGTGTGGTCCGGGTGGACTTGGTCGTCCATCTCGCCGTGGATGAGCAGCAGCTTGCCCGCCAACCGGTCGGCGATGTCCACATTGGATGATCGAGCCCATGCCCCGGGATTGTCCGCGCCGTCGTAGGCCTCCGCGAAGCCCGACATGAAGTAGCGGGCGTCGTGCGAGCCGGCGAGGGCGACTCCGGCCTTGTAGACCTCGGGGAAGTCCAGCATTGCCCGCACGGTGGCGAACCCGCCTCCAGAGTGGCCGAACGCGCCCACCCGGCCCAGGTCCATCCACGGCCGGGTCTCGGCCAGCTGTCGCAGAGCCGCGACGTGGTCGGCCAGGCAGCCCGCGTCGGCCAAGTGGCCGTAGGAGGCGTCGTGGAAGGATTTGCTCCGCCCTGGGGTTCCTCGCCCGTCCACCGCGACCACCACGAAGCCCAGCGCCGCAATGGGTTCCGCGTCGAGGCCCATCCCGCCGGGGTCGAAGCACGGGTCGACCCGGGTGACGTGCGGGCCGGGGTAGACGCTGTCCACCACCGGGTAGCGCTGGGCGGGGTCGAACCCCCTCGGCCGGTACAGCACGCCGTAGATGTCCGTCACCCCGTCGGCCGCCTTGACGCGGAACCGTTCCGGCGGGGTCCAGCCGATGGCGGTGAGCTTGCTGATGTCGGCGCGCTCCAGCTCGACCAGCACCCGACCGGCCCAGTCGCGGACGCGGGACACCGGCGGAGTGTCTACAGTGGACTCGGAGTCGATGAAGTAGGCCATGGTGTCCGGCACCGTGACGATGTGGTCCAGCTCGTCGTCGGTGACCTTGGCGAAGCCGGTGCCGTCCAGGTTGGCCCGGCACACCGTGCGCCGGTACGGGTCCTCCTCGACCAGCCCGGAGGCCGTGAAGTACACCACCCGCTCGGCCTCGTCGACGTGCAGGATCTGCCGCACCGCCCACTGCCCGCAGGTGACCTGCCCGAGCAGCGCGCCGGTGCGCAGGTCGTACCGGTACAGGTGGCCCCAGCCGTCCCGCTGCGAATACCACAGCACCTCGTCGGCCAGCACCCGCACGATCGGCGCCCCGGTCATCCACTGGTTGGGCTCCACACGGGTGGCCCCGGTCTCGCTGAGCACGGTGGTGACCTCGCCGGTGGCCGGGTCCAGCCGGTGCAGGGTGAGCGTGCGCAGGTCGCGGGGCTGGCTGAGGTAGTACACCGCCGAGCTGTCCTCCGCCCACCACGCCCACTCGACCATGATCGGCGACAGCTGTGACATGAGCAGCGGCTCGGCCTGCGCGCGGACCACCGTGCCCTCGGCGACGTCCAGCACGACCAGCTCGGCCTGCGGCAATTCCTCGTCCCCGGCGTAGGCGTACCGCTGGGTGCGCAGCACCGGGGCGCCGCCGTCGGCGGGCCTGGCCTCCACCAGGTGGGTCTGCCGGACGCCGCGCTCATCGGTCCGATGCGCCAGCACGCGCGTCGAGTCGGGCGACCAGGCCACGACCGGCGGCAGGTGCGGCAGGCCGAACTTGCGCAGCAGGGTGGGGTTGCTCGTGCAGTCCGGGCCGGAGCCGTACTGGTAGGCGGGCTCGCCGTCGGTGGTCAGCGCCCACTCGCGGCCGTCGGAAAGGGAGCGCGCCCACAGGTCGTGCCCCCGCCGGGACACCGCGGTCTTCTTGTCGGGCGACGGCACCTCCAGCGGGTTGCCCGGCGGCGTGCCCTCGGCCCGGTCGCAGGCGTAGCTGTCCAGACTGCAGCGCCAATGCTCACCGAACGCGTCGAACTCCACGGCGTTCCCGCTCGGCTCGATGGCCCTGAACGGCAACGCCTCGGGGTCGACCGGCTGCCCGGAGGCCGCGGCCAGCGCGGCGGCGAGCCGGGCGTGGTCGAAGGCCGGCTCGCGGGTGCCCGCCGCCGGGTCGACCAGCACGAACCGCTTGCCGGCTCCATTGCTCACCCCGTACCAGAAACGGGCTCCTCCGTCGATCCACTGCGGCCTGATCTTGTCGCCGACGACGAGCTCGCCAGGGCAGGCGGGTCGGCGCAGGAGTTGCTCCGCGGCCTGGTAGTCCTGAGTGGTGGTCATCTGTTCTGTCCTTTTGGGGTGTCGATTTCGGGCATGGCGATGCCACGGCGGTGCCATCACGGCAGGGGACGCAGGGGCGCGAGGGCGCAGGCCGTCTTGCGAGCGGGTGAGGCGTGTCAGGCGCGGCGGACGATGATGTCGCCGCCGTGGCTGCGGGCGCGCACCTTGACGGTTCGGTCGGACTGCTCGGAGGCCGCCAGGTCGTTGCGCACCCGGCCGACCGAGGTGTGCGCGTCCAATCGGACAGCGGTGCTCTGGGGGACGCCGACCTCCACCACGCCGGTGGGGGTGTACAGGTCGACCGCGCCGCTGCCGAGCTCGCCGACGCGGATGTCGCCGCTGGCGGTCTTGGCGTCAACCGCGGCACGCGCCACGTCGACGGTGATGCCGCCGTTGGCCGAGCTGACCCGCAGGTCGCCGGCGACCTCGCCGACCCGGGTGTCGCCGCCGATGTTCTTGACCACCGCGCCGCCACCGACCTGGCGGAGCCGGATGTCCCCGTTCCCGCTGACGTCGGCCTGGCCGGTCACGCGGTCCACGCTGATCTTGCCGGCGGTGGTCTTCAGCCGCGCGCCGGTGGCCTGCTCGACCCGGATGTCCCCGGTGGGGGTCTTCAGCCGGCACGAGCCGACCGCGCCCTCGACGAGGTACCCGCCGTTCGCGGTGTCACCCCGCACGTCCGACCCGGTCGGCAGCTCGACCAGCACCTCCACCGCGCCGTACTTGGTGGTCCACAGGTTGCGCATCTTCGGCTGCTTGACCAGCAGCTTCCCGTTGGCGAACTCGATGTCGGTCTGTTCGGCGGCCTTGACGTCGAGCTCCCAGGACGGGTCGACCGGGCGAACCTCGACCACGGTGTCGGCGCGGTCGCTGGCGACGAACCGGATGTCCCCGAAGGTGATGTCAACGGTCGCGGAGATCGGGCGAGGGGTGTCGAAGGTCTGCATGGCGGTGGCCTCCTGAGGAGTCGCGGATGTCATGGCAACCACGATCGCCAGCCGTCCTGACACCGGACGGTCACGGTGCTGACGTCGCCCCTGACACGACACCGCCACAAGAAAAACCCCAGTTCATGAGGCAATTCGGCCTTGATCCATCCGGCAAGGTTCGTCTTTTTCCTTCCAGACAAGGCAAACAAACCCACATCCGAGCCGAAGGCGTTGTGCGGCAAGGGCTATCACTGCTTCGACGCGGGCGGGCCGGAGGCCAGCCCCCTCAGTACCTCGCAACTGGCAGGGCCGCGTATTCGATCCCTGCCGCTGAGATCTCCTGGGCCAGCTCGTCTCGTCGACCTCGGAGCCGTCGAATTCGCCGCCTACGTCGGTGCAAGACTGAGGTGAGCCGACTGTGGAACACCCGCAATGCCGTTTCGGTCAGCGTGGCCCGCACCGTGACTGCCGCACTGGTATGCGGCAGCCACGGTGCCGAGGCCGGCCGGGGGTGTCGTGGCGGTCAGGAACAATCAAGCCGCCTGTTCCCGGATCCGGCCGCGGTCAGCCGACGGGGGTTGAAGTGCAGGCGTTGCCGTTCTTGCCGCCATATTTGGTGAAGGAGCCGTTGGCGTTCCTCCCCCAGAAGGTCACGCAGAGCAGCGAGCCGCGCGGGAAGCTCGCGTTGATCTTGAAGGTGTGGTCCTGTTCCCGGTTGGTGGGACCGGTCACCTTGTAAGTGCCCGGCCCGAAGATCTCGAAGAATCCGATCTCCGCTGTCACATTCGTGTTCCGCCAAGCCACGATCTCTTTGACGCTGTTGCCGGTGCCGTAGGTGGTGTTGCACAGCGTTTGCCCCATGGCGCAGGCGCCTTCCTTCGCAGTGACGCCGCTCGTGCTCGCCGCAGCCGGCGCGGCCAGCACCAACGCGGTGGCGGCGACAGCGACTCCGCCTCGCACTGCCCGTCGGGTGAATCTCATGAGCATTCCCCTTCACATGCTGCCGGTGTCCGGCCATTCCGGACCCGCCATTCACACACGCCCGACGCGGCGACACCGTTGGCCACCAACACGCACACCACCCAACGGAGTGACACGACCTGCGCCACAGCCGACTGACACACGCCGGTGAGGACGGCGCCACCGAGGCCGACCCGATGAACCTGTCCGGCCACGAAGACCGGCGCCCGCTGCAGCGCTACCTCAAGCGCAGCAAGTCAGCGATCAACCAACTGGTCGGCCAGGGTTCGATGCAGACGTCGACGGTCGTCCCGAGGGCCGCGGCCACTAGCCGCGGGCAGAGGTCACGGGTGGAACCACTTCAAGATGCCGAACCGGACCCGATCCGGCTGGCCGCGGGCCTGACTGCTGCTGATCAGCCGATATAGGGCTCAACGCGCTGCTGCAAGCCGTGCTCGATGCGGAGCCGGTTGGCCTGGCCGATGTTGAGCGCGGCGATGTCGGCGGGGGCAATCCAGTGGACCTCTTTGCTTTCGCTGCTGGTACGGGATGTTCCGCCGACGGGGCGGGCGCGGAAGCAGAGGGAGAACTCCTGGCGGACTTCTCCGTCGTCGTAGGCGATGACGTGGCCGGGGTCGGAGTAGACGCCGATCAGCCCGGTGATCGCGATGTCGATGCCGGTTTCTTCCGCCGTCTCGCGGACCGCCGCCTGCGCCACCGCCTCGCCGACGTCCTGCGCGCCGCCGGGGATGGCGTACTGGTCGTTGTCGGTTCGGCGGATCATCAGGACTCGACCCGCGTCGTCCTGGACGAAGGCAGCGACCGCCACGACGATGCTGTTGGCCACCGGAGCGCCGGGGTCGTTGTAGTAGTCGCGTTTGGGCACGTCGGCGTGTCTACCACTTCGGCGGACCAGCCACGTCCCAGACCGCTTCGAAGCTCTCCGAGTAGGTCTCGAACAGATCCCCCGCCGACAGCCGCCGCAGGTGCAGGGCCGGAGCGTGCGGGGCCTGGAAGCCGTAGACGTGCGGGTTGACGATCATGTTGTCGTCGTAGCGGTAGATCGAGTTGTACAGCGTGGTCCCGTGGCAACGGATCTCTATCCCGTCGACGCCGGACACCGGTTTGAAGAACGCGAGGGTATGGCGGATCTTCGCCGAGACGGTGCTCTTACCGATGTTCTCCTCGGTGCTGCGGCGGGCGATCGCCGCACTCGCCGGGTCGCCGAACAGCAGCCGGACGCGAGCGCCGTCGTTGGCCTTCCGAATTAGTTTCCGCAAGATGTTGCGGTCATCGGTGAGGAACATGCCTACGTAGACAAGGATCTCGACTTCGCTGGTTGCGCGGTCGAGCAGCTGGTTCCAGAGCTCGCGGGGAACGGCGTGACGGTGTGGGTAGACCTTGATGATCTCTGAGCCGCTGACTTCCGCGCTGCGCTCTGGCCCGATGGCGTCGGGCCAGAGGTAGGTCTCGGACTCTCGCACCATCGCAGCCACTTCGTGGCGGTGCTTGCGATAGGGAGTCCTGGCCTTCGTGATCCACCGTTCGACCGTCTTGGGGTCGACCTCGGTCGCCTTGGCAACCTGTTCCGGCGTGATTCCGTTGCGCAGCAAGGCATCACGCAGCCGCTCGTTCGGCATTCCGCCCCCTGGGGACGAGTAGGGACGTCTTGGACGTTAGCAAGGACGTCCCCGGAAATCCCGCCATGTAGTGCTCGTGTCCTCAAAGTTCGCCGAAAGTCGTGGTCAGACACAGAGAACAGCTCGGCACGGAACAAGGAGGACCACGATGGCAATCCCGGACGGCTACCGGTTCCTGGTTCGAGACGCGGCGAGATAGGGAGTCGGCAGATGCGAGACATGGTGCATGTGCACGTCACGACCGAGCTCCCGATCCGATCGCGCGCATTGACTTTCGCCGACCGAGTCGAGCTCCGGTTCGGCAAAGCGTTCCCGGTTGCGTTGCTGGTCGACCGAGATGCTGTGGACAGGCTTCGGCAGGCGCTTGAGGACGGAATGGATGCGTTGGTCGCTGCCGATGAACGACCGGGGAAGGCGTGAGCTGATATGCCCATTTTTGTCACCGTGGAGCCTGATCACGGCACCCGTGCAGAGTGTCTGATCTACGCCACGGGAACGCCGATGCTGGCAATTCATGACCCGTCCGCGAGCGTGATGGTCACGATCGGGCAGGATCCCGGGGCTGCGGCACGGGCGGCGTTGTTCGCTGCGCAGTTGGTCCGTGCCGGCCAACAGTTCGAGCACGAAGCCCGGCGGTGCGCCGGGCTCCCCAACGGCATCACCGCCGCTGGCTCGCTGAGCACCGGAGAAGCCCTGGTGAGCAAGTGGCCGTGCGAGGAGCCGTCATGAGCGATCCGCTGGGACGGCCATTGCCCGCTGACTTCCTGAACGGTGTCGCGTTGCCGATCGGATCGCCAAAGCGGCTACTGATCGTGGACCACACTGGGATCGAAGCGTGTGTTTGGCCGCAGTTCAACACCGCTGATCTGCTCATCGACTGCCGGACGCCGATCGTCTACACGATGGGGAGGCGGAACCTCTTGCGGCTCCACGAAGCCATAAGCACTGCTGTCGCCGAACTCGGCGAGCAGGAAGGCAGGCGCTGATGCTGGCGAGGTTGCTGCGGCGCTGGCGCAAGAACCGCGAATGGCGCCGCATGCGACGGCGGCGAGTGCGGGTCTACCTGTAAAAGCTCGGTCGACCCACCCCCGACCCCGCTGAGCCGACCGCCGATTGGCGGGGCAGCGTTCCCCCGCCCTGCCCCGCCAATCATCCACCGACGGATCACAACATGAGGAAGAAGCAGAACGCAGACTTGGCAGAACTGCGCGCGAGCGCTGAAGACGTCCCAGTGATGTGCCCAGGGCAAAGACACCGAGGAGGCAGAGCGGGGAAAGGCGAAATGCTGCGCGCCACGCTGCTCTTCGCACAGGAGGTCGAGGCCGCGACGATCCGGTGCATCCTCGGACACACCTCGATCACGGTGACGCACGTACGTGGACGTGATCAAGACCGTGCAGCGGTCGCCGGTCGATCCGCTCGGCGGCCGGTTCGCCATCCACGACGAGCACAACCGCGAGCGACGAGCGGCGGTTGTCGTCAAAAGCGCCACGAAAATACCCTCCACCGAACTCCGGTGGAGGGTATTTTCACTGGGTGGAGCTGACGGGATTCGAACCCGTGACCCCTTGACTGCCAGACTTCGGACTTCCGCCACCTGGAAGAACTCGGCCTTCCGAAACTTGCTGACTTTTCCCCTACCTGCATTTTTCGCACCCGTTGCTGATGTTGTGACCCCGAGTGGTCCCCAAATCCCCGGGGCCAGGGTGGCCGTACCAGTGAGTGCAGCGCCCCTAGCGATGCAGCAGTCGGTCGTGCAGGCGGGCGTGGCGAAACTGGTACACCGTGCCGGACTGACGGAGGACTTGGCGTTCACACGCGTCATCGAGGAACCGCATAAGCCGCAATGGCAGGTGTCCTTGCAGGCCGAGCCACAGCCGGGCCACCACAAAATTCCACCACGCAGAATCCAGCACGAACGCAGTTCCAATTGTGATCCCGATCATGGGGAGCAACAAAAGCCCCAGCAAAGCCTCGGAATATGAATAACTCAAATTGTATTCAGGGGAAGAATTTGCCGCTTCTGCAAGAAGTCCCAACGTAAAAGATCCATAAATAGCCAACATGATCGATGCTATGCTGATCGATACCGACAACCCAACGATCCTGTCGCTTCGGAGCGATCTCTGGGGAGTTGTCACACCTAAGTCGACTACCGGGACCCATAAGCTTCGAGTGGCTCGCAGCCAAACCCGCTGGGCCAGCTCCTCGGCGGACCGCCGAACCGTCGACGACAGGATTAACAACGATGTAAGTATGCCCCATGATATAACCATTATCAGCAATGGCAGCATAATACTCACCAAGGCGACGAAATAGACTATGCCAATGAAGACCACTACAAACGCTACAAACAAGGCCGCAACTAAGACGATTCGGAATAGCACCCGCAGCACATATCTAGACACCCTCATGGTATACCGGTTCGGCTGCATGGTGATTTGATGCGGATATTTTGGCCGGCGACACCTGGCGACCGACCAGATCACCAAGCCTCCCACAAAAAACGTGAATGATTGGAACAAAAATTCAGTGTCTCTGAAGGTTGACCTGTCAGTCAATACAAGTCCAAGCAGCAGCAGCGAAAGAAGAATGAATCCGGCCAGGAAGCCGCCTGCGAGTCCGAACACGAGCCTCGGCACCGCATATTTCAGCTGCCACCAAGCAAAATCCCGCGTGTTTAGCACGTACAGGTGATGGGCGAGAAAGGTCAACCACCTGTTCGCCTTCCCAGGTTCGTACCTGGTCTTCGCGGGCTTTGGGCCTGGTTTTGGTGGCGCCTGGAAGTCTTCATACGACGAAGGTACGAGCACGCCGAGCAGAAAGTGCTCGATCGCCCACCCAGTGCGAAACCGGCGGGTGTCCAACAACTCAGCCGGGGACGATCCTGAGCGAGCGTAGATCGCCCTGGCCAGGGAGATAACTAGCGGGCTCGTGAGTGCCTCGGCCACCGGACCTCCAGCACCGTTCCTAATCTGGTCGAACACAGGTCGCCACTGGTAGGCCCGGTACGGCGGAGTGCCCGCGTGCAGGTAAGCGACAGTCGCCTGCGGCGACACGGGATCTGCATGAACGATCGCTGCTCCGCTTAAGACGTCACCGACGTGCACTGCCACCGCGTATTCCCTTGTACGGCAAGTCAAGACGAGAGGATCGTCGACCGTCAGCGACCGGTTGAGCGTGGTCAGCATCGACACCTGCTGCGCTCTCGGAATCTCGTCGAGGCCATCGAGCACCGGCATGATGCGGCGCTCTGCGACAAGGGCTTCCAATGCCTTACGCCCAAACCGACGGAGACCCGGATAGTCCTCTTCCAACCGGCGAATCAGCCAAGTGTGCAAGTGTTCTTGCTCCGGAGCCCAGGATGCGATTGACACCATGGCTGGGATGGGATCACCTGGCTCGGCGTCCTTCAACAACGCCAAGACCAGTAAGATTGCCAGCGTGGTCTTGCCGGAACCACCTTCACCGAGGACGACCAAGCGGCGCCGCGGTAACCCACGAAACGACGCCGCCAGGCTGGCCAAGTCATCAGCGCGTCCGGAGAACGAGCCTTCGATATTGATCGCGTGGTCCGCGATCGGCTCACCGATCCGCCTCCACGACACCGCGAGTGGCGCAGGATCAAGTAAGCCTCGACGCGCGGCCTCGTCGCGCCAGTGGCTGCGCACTGCACTGGACAGGTCACGCAGGGCCGAATCAAGTTGATTTGGTGCCGAGTGGTGGAAGTGGACGTCACCGTGGAGGTAGCCAGCCTGAACAACGTTGTTCGCCTTCCCGATCAGGCGATTCTGGACGTGATCGGCCTCATGCTCGTCAGTCATCGCTCATCCCGGTGCTTCGCCAAAGTGCCGTCGCTGCCCGTCGCTGTCGCGCCTGAGGGGAGCCACCAGAGCGTAAATGATCAGGTTTCTCGTAAGGGCTGGTCCAACACCCATCACCCGAAATGGGCAACCACGTCCACTAGGTATAAAGAGATCCGACCCGTGATCGTTAGCGACAACGGGACGATGGGACGATGGGACGGCTCGTCCCGGAGGCAAGGTCGAGAGCCATAGTGACGCAGATAGTCACTCAACGTGCAGCGGGGCCGATGCTCTCGCGAACATCGGCCCCGCTACCTCGAGGTGGAGCTGACGGGATTCGAACCCGTGACCCCTTGACTGCCAGGCATTTCGAAGGGGGCAGCTACCCGCGACAGGCGATCCGTTGGCCAGCACGGAACGTCCATTGTTGTCCGCCCGTGTCCGCAGCTGTCGCTACCGATTGACAGGCAATTTGACAGGCAGCAGATCCGAACGCGGTTTGCGTCGCTTCGGGTGTGGCGACAGGCTCGCGTGGCTGGCCGCAGACTCCCCCTCCGAGCCAACAACCAAAATTTAGAACTGCCGTTCGAGTGATCGCCAGCTGGGATACTGGCAGGCACGGGCTCACCGCAACGTTGAACGCAGCTCTCGGATCTTGCTTAGGGTGATCGCATGGGTGACGACTCGGATTTCACCGAGGATTTGACCGACGACATCATCGACTTGATGGTCGACGACCCGTCCGACGAAGAGTCACGTTGGTGGGCACAGCTCGACAGCATCACCGGCGGCCCTCCGCTGACGGCCGCGGCCGATTTCGCGTTGGGCATCGCGCTCAACTACGACCTGCACACACGCAGCTTGAGTACCGAGCCGGACCAGCCGATCGGGGTCAGCGTCTCGCCCACGTTCGTCACGCTGATCGCGTTGGCCCTGGTGGAGGCATTGCGGCACCGCCCGGCCGACGCATCAGGAGACTGGTTCAACGTCACCACGAATCCACAAGCCGCCCGAGCCCGCGATCTGCTGGACGATGACGATCTCGCACGGAAGGCCGCCGCATGTCGGCCTCCTGCCGGCTTCCACGTCGATCTGCACGACGTCGTGACCAGGCCTCGAGAGGAGTGTGGCACCGTGCCGGCCGACGTCGCAGCCGACCTTGACGAACTGGTGCAGCAGGACGCCTTCGGTTCCCGCTGGTTTTCGATCCGGCAGCAGGCTCGGGATGCGCTGAGCTTGTACTGCAGGTCGGTGGCCGATCCCACGCAGGCCGGCCCGCTCATGCACCTGCTCCGCAAGTGGCGGGTCCGACGGGGCTGGCTCGATCAACCAGACCTGCCGCCCCTGCGCGACCCGCGCGAGCCGGGCGTCTACTAACCCGCAGCGAGGGGCAGATCGGCGATGGAATCCCAGGTGAACCAGCCCTTCGACGGATGTTGAGTCACTGCCACCAGCCGGACCTGCCGGACCTCGATGGCGACAGGTTCGGTACGGACCTGCTGGAGCGCGCTTGTCAGCACCCCAGAGTCACCGCGGCCGATCCCATAGGCGATGGCGGTGTGCGGCCTGCCGTTTGCGCCCAGCGGTGGCAGCGTGTCGGCGCCCAGCACATCG
Organism: Saccharopolyspora sp. NPDC050389; assembly: GCF_040655595.1. NCBI lineage: Bacteria > Bacillati > Actinomycetota > Actinomycetes > Pseudonocardiales > Pseudonocardiaceae > Saccharopolyspora > Saccharopolyspora sp. NPDC050389. The sequence goes on along the minus strand of NZ_JBFAKG010000014.1, from coordinate 124,243 downwards.
GCCGCTTCGCGCCTCACCGCTCCAACCAGCGCCGACCACGGTTCATCCGCCGCCGGATGCACCCACAGCTCGATGGCATGCCGGGACACCTGTGGTGGCCCGATCACCAGCGAAATCGGATCGACTTGGGACACGGCTTTGCTCAGCTTCTCCGCGAGCTCTGCATGCTCGCTGGCCGATACCTCGGATCGTGTCAGCCCGAGACTCTGCACGGTGAGGTGCTGCCATTCCGGCGGCAGCAGGCCCAGCCCGTGCTCTGCGGCGAGCGGCCGGAGCGCGTCCTGATACCGCTCGACGGTCGCCCTGAGCCGTTGGTCAACGGGAGTTGCGTAGATGTGCAGGCGCTGCGGGGCCGGCCACGTCGCCATCGGATGCCGCCGGAAGAAGTTGTCCATCGTCCCATGATCGCAATCCCACGCTCGCCGTTGAGTTGTGCTCATCCGGTTCCAGCCGAGCAGAAGGATGGACTGGCCTTTCCGTCGCCGCTACGGCGTTCTGAGGCCGCGAAATCCGGCGCCCTCCGAGGGCTGAGCACGCCGTACACGGCCTGTGCGGTCGTAGCGGTCTCGTTGACCAAGCTGCTTTGTCCAACCCTGCTCCACGGATCCCAGCGATGGGAGACTGCTTCGATGAACGACGATCTCGATGCGGTAATGGGTCGCCTCGCGGCATGTCTGCAACAACTCGGCGCCCCGCTAGGCGGGGTGCCCCTTGAGTACCTCGTCAGGCACCCCAGCTACGACGCCGAGATCGTACTGATGTGGCGGGGCGGGCCGCTGGCGACCAAGGTCGCCGACACGCTGATCGCTGCTGGTCGGGACCACACCGGGATGGCTGTTGAGCAGGGCGATGCGTGGACGCCGGCCGAGGTGCGGCTTCTGGTCAACGGCGTGGCTGTACGTCTGATCGCTAAGGACCCGGTCCCGGACGAGCTGCCACGCTCGGTGGTCGAGCAAGCCGAGCGGCCAGATTGGCCGTGGCCTTGGTTCCTCCTGACGATCGAGGGGCTGGCACACGACAGCGTGTTCCGCACCATGGCAGAGGCCGACAGCGAGGTCTCGGTTGTGCAGCGTGTCGGCACCGCGGCCACGACTTCCGCGCTCTGGTCAGAAACCGGCCTGCTGGTTGCCAACGCCGACTACGAACCGCCCGCTTACGCCTCGGCGTTCCGCGCACAGCGCCACCGGCGGCTTTACAGCGTCGCGGATATCCGGCTCGTCGTCGCAAATGACTGGAACGTGGACCAGGCCGACGACTGGCTCGCCGCCGGCTCCGACCCTCGCTACGACACGAGCGTGCCCCAACTGGGGGCTGTTTTGCTGGCGGACCGCGCCGTGATGCGCCTGCGCCAAGGCCTCCGCGTCGAGGCGACCATCGTCAAGAAGAACCCGCACACCTCGATGGCGATGAGCGTCCTGCCCAGCGCCGTCTATGACCAGCTGAGCAGACGACCCGACGGGACGAAAAACCCACCGACCGAGCTGCGCGTCCGCATGATCGGCGACGCCTGGAACACGACCGAGTTCACCCTTGACTGCGACGTTGCTGCTCCGCTGAGCATCGTCGGATACTAAACGATCTCCCAATGTTCCCGCTCAGAAAGGCTGACCACCTGTGCCCAGCGAAGAGTCCAAGTGGATCGTCCATGGCGAGCGCACCGTTTACGACAGCGAGTGGGTGCGCGTCGGCCTCGCCGACATCTCGCAGCCGTCTGGCGAGCGGTTTGAACACCACACCGTGTGGTTTCCGCCTCCAGCCATGACCGTGCTGATCGACGACTCGGGCACCAACGTGCTGATGGCATGGCGGCACCGGTTTGCGCCCGACCTGTGGAATTGGGAGCTGCCTGGCGGGATTATCGATGCTGGCGAGGACCCGAAGCAGACCGCAGAACGGGAGCTGATCGAGGAGACCGGGTACCGGCCACGATCGCTTGAACCCATGATTACGTTCGAGCCCGCTGTCGGCATGTTGCGTAACCCGCATCACGTGTTCCTTGGCCGCGGCGCTGAGCTGGTCGGAGACCCGACCGAGGTCAACGAGGGCAGGTTCGAATGGGTGCCCCTAGATCGAATCCCCACGTTGATCCGCGAGGGAAAGATCCAGAATTCCGGAACTCTGGTTGGCCTGCTCCACTTCCTCGCTCTCGGCCAGGGATCTGACTAGTTTGCCAACAGGTCAGCAATGCGGGCACGCTGTCGAGCTGACCCGGTCCGCCCCGCGATCTCAGCAGCTCTCCGAGCGTGTTCCTTCGAATCAGCGATGTCACCGCGGCTTCTTAGGGCAAGCGCGAGATCTACTCGCAGGCTTGATTCCGCGCGCGTCGATGACAACGCCTGGTCCCCTTCGAGCGCAGACGTCAGCTCGTCCACTGCCTCGCTTGCACCAAGTCGGGCGAGGCAGTGGCCGCGCCACCGCGCCAAGTGCGTTTGGTTGAGCATCAGATACGGCAGATCAGGGTCCGTGTCCCCTGCTGGCAGCACCAAGGCCGCTTGATCGAGCATCCGGCGCGCCTGGTCCGCCTGGCCTGCGGCCGCGAGAAATTCAGCTTCAGCGGCAGCAAGCCAGGCGCGAAGCCGTGGCGGAACTCGCTTCGCGGTTTGTGGCGTGTGCGCGTACTGGATCAGCTCCACGGCGTCAGATGCCCGGCCCGCATCGAGAAGCGCATATGCCTGCTGAGCCGTGACGTGCGCGAGTGCGGCAGGGTCCTCTCCCTGTCTCGCTGCCGACTTTGCGATGTCGTGCAGGTTCCACGCCTTCGTGATGTCGCCGGCATCCAACGCCTGCCAACCTGCGAGCGCGGCACCTTCCGCAAGAGCGACAGCGGCCGCTGCGAAGTGCTTGCCGGGCAGCGCGTTTCGAAGCACCTGTTGCATGTGATCGACGTGGGCAACGGTCTGCGGAATGATGGCCGCGCCAACTCTCCGATCCATCAGCCGGTAATGGTCGGTCTGCTCGTCGAGCATTGCGACGAGTGTCGGGTCGAGTCGAAGCACATCGAGAGTCGCCGGCAGCTCGATCGGCGGCGGCAGGACAACTTCGACAAAGCCAAGAGCGGCTGGTGGGAGTTGAAATACCTCGCAGAGCTCACCTCGCCACTCGGTGGGATCAACGCGTCCCTGCTCCCACTCGGTGTACATCCTCTTGAGGCTCGAATCCTTCGGCGGCATGGCTCCGCGCTTTCGCCGAAGCTCGCGAAGACGAGCACGGACCTCTCCCTGCGACATTCCTGCCGCAAGTCGAGCGCGCTTCAGTGGCGTCGCCTCGGAGTCATCCACCGAAGATCCTCTCCCGCTTCGTTTCCGCTGGTAGGTCGCTGGTGAGTCTGAGTGACTCACCAACGACTCACCTCCGACTCATCTACTCATCATCGCAAACTCCGTCGATTCTTGAGACATGACAGCGAAAACAGCCGACGCCGGATGGTTCTGGCGGATCACCACGGCAGTTTCCGCACGAACCAAAGGAGCTATCGATGGCGAAGACCCAGTTTCCGATGATGCCGAAGGCGGGCGGCGGTGTGCTGGCAAAGCTGGTCGGCGTGGTGCTGGTCTTGGCGGTGCTCACCATGGTGGTGAAGCAGCCGGCCGAGGCTGCGGTGCTTGTGAAGGGGATCGCGGCGGGCTTTGGCGCCGCGGCCGAGGGCGCCGCTGCGTTCCTTCAGGGTGTGCTCGGTTGACGCCGAGTGGGCACTTCCGTGCCCACTCGGCGACTCCGTGGCGGCCACCAGCTGTCCTACCGTTCGGCCTTGCCGACTTGATCGGCGATCGAACCGAGCCGCTCTTCAAGATCCACCAACTTGGCGTTGACCTGCTCGACCTTTCCGCGCAACTCGCTGACCTCGGCGCGTGCACGTCCGAGCTCCTCGGCAATGTCAACGTCATCGGTCCGGTCGCTGACCTTCGCGCCAGCATGCTGCCGGATCGTCACAACGCCGGAGTCGCGCAACAACCGGACGGCGTGCATCGCGGTGTTGACTGCGACATCGTGATCCTTCGCAATCTGCCGATACGGCGGCAACGGCTCGCCTGGAGCAAGCAATCCGGAGTCGATCAGTTCAAGTAGCGCGTCTGCAACACGTCGGCTAGCTGGGCGTTTGTCCCCTTGGACTTCGTTCGCAACCACGTGATCAGAGTACCGCGACTTCGTCTTAAGACATGGGGTTGACAGACCCTCGTGTTGACCCTAATGTCTTAAAACATCAACGATGTCGCAAGACATCACGAAGGGAGTCGAGATGATCCGCAACACCACGGTCCCGGAGTCGGAGATGTCCGACATGGAGCTGTTGAGCCTGGCCCTGGAGGAGGCGCTGGACGCCCACGGCCGCGGCGTGATCATCGGCCCGGCCCCGAGCTGGGCCGAGTTGGAGCGTTCGATGCGGCGGGCTCGGAAGGCCGACACCTCGCGGCAGCTGAAGGTCCGCGGTGCGAGCGAGGGGGCTGCGGCATGAGCGCCCAGGAGCGGATCGAGCGTGGTGACGGGCTGTACCGGCTGCTGACCCGCCTCACCGGCGAGGATTTCGGTGGGCATCCGGAGTGCGCGGAAACCGACCCGGAAACGTTCTTTCCGGAGCCGGGTCGCCGGGACCTGGTCAAGGCGGCCAAGGCGATCTGCGGGCGGTGCCCGATTGCCGCCGCCTGCCGCGAGAACGCAATTCGTTCCGGTGAGCGTGGCATCTGGGGCGGCACGACCGAGGACGAGCGTCGGCAGATCCTCCGCCGTCGGCAGCTGGTCGTGGTGCAGGGCAATGCGGACGAGGTGTCGCGGGCGGCCGAGCGGGTGGCGGCGTGATGGCTCCCGAGAAGATGCTGGTGCGGTACGCGGACGTGCTCTGCGACGTGTGCACCTTCCAGATCCTGAATGACGGGTGGGGGCGGCGGTTCGACGATCTGAAACGCGGTGACTTCCGGCGCTGTGGCGCGTGTTCGTACCGGGCGCGGACGATCGTCGAGAAGCACGGCTCGGCAGGCCTGGTTGTCGAGCAGCCGCTGAAGTGGTTGTCCGAAGAGGACCAGCGCGAGTACGCCGCGGTGCATGAGGCGGCGCACGCCATCGTTGGCACCGATGCCGGGTTCCTTCTCCGGGATCTCGCGGTGGGCACGCAGGAGTCCACCGCTGGCGGGATCTCGTTGACCGCGGGCGGGTTGACGCGCTGGGAGATGAAGGGCGTCACCGTCAACACCGCCGATTACGCCACCTATCTGGTCGCCGGCATGCGGGCCAACCTGCGGTGGCTGGCCGACCGCGGGTGGGACACCCACGCCAACCGCATGGACGTCGCCTACGGCGGCTTCGGGGACGTGGTGAACCTCGAAGACGCAGTCGACGGGCGCCTCGACATGCGCGCCGTGATGAGGGACGCGAACCGCACCGTGGATGCCCGCATCGAGAAGCGCTGGCCCCACATCACGGCCGTTGCGCAGCGACTGATCACCCACGGCCGTGTGGACGCCGACGAATTCCGCAGCGTCGTCGACGCCGTCGACCGCCGCACCGTCCCGGACCCACGACCGGCGCAGGGGCCTAGCAAGCCCAGCAATCCCAGCTCGATCGCACCGATTTCTGGAGGTACCGCTATGTCCACACTCGCCGAGCAGGCCCGTACCGCGCTGTCCCTGGCCAACGAGAAGGCCACCTACGTCCAGGGTGCGTTGCAGCAGGCCGGGTTGGACATCGACGACATCATCGCTCAGCTGGCCCAGGTCACCACCGACGCCGAGACCGTTCAGCAGGCTTCCGGGATCTACCAGCAGGCCAAGGCCGACCTCGAACAGCTGCAGAGCCTCATCAACTCCGCTGTCGACACCACCCAGCAGTACGCCGGAGTGCTCTGACGATGGGCATCCTGCGACCGGCCGCCGAGTGCCTCTGCGAGGACTGCAAGCACCGCATCCTCACCCGCGGATGGAAGCCTGACCAGCTTTTCCCGCCGGACAACGACTGCCAGGCGTGCATGGAGACGGCAATGCGGACGGCCGCCCGTTACCCCGAGGGGATCATTCCGTCGTCCTCGTTGCAGAAAACCGGCCAGCTTACTCCCGAGCAGTTCCGGGCGAAGGTGATCCGCCACGAGGCCGCTCACGCCGCCGTTGCTCACTTGCTGGGGATGGACGTCACTCGGATCTACGTCGGTGACACCCGCGAAGACCCCGTTGAGCTCGGGAGCGTGGACTGGAAGTTCACCGGCGAGCTGAACATCGAGGCTCTCGCCGAGGTCTCGATGGCCGGCTGGGTTTCCGACCGGAAGTGGTTGGCCGAGAACGGATTGGATGACGAGACGCACCTGGTCTCGGTCTCGTCCGAGTCGCGCGCCGACATCGGCGTCGTGCTCGGGCGGGGCGCTGGTGGCGCCACGGTCGATCTCGGTGTGCAGCGCGCCGAAGAGAACTGGTCGGACTACGCGCCCTACATCAACGCGGTCGCCGAGGAATTGACCTACTTCGACGGGGACCTCACCCCGTTGGTCATGCGGGCCGTGATCGGGGAAGTGGACGACCGGCGCCGCCGCAGCTCCGCACCGTCTACCGCTCAACCCCCGGCGCGACCGTCAGCGCCGACCACCAACACCGCACCGATCTCTGGAGGTTCCGTAATGTCGACGCTTGCTGAGCAGGCCCGGAACGCGCTGAACATCGCCAACGAGAAGGCCGACTTCGTCCGGGGCGCGTTGCAGCAGGCCGGGTTGGACATCGACGACATCATCGCCCAGCTGGCCCAGGTCACCACCGACGCCGAGACGGTTCAGCAGGCTTCCGGGATCTACCAGCAGGCCAAGGCCGACCTGGAGAAGCTGCAGGGCCTGGTCAACACCGCCATCGACACCACCCAGCAGCACGCCGGGGTGCTCTGACCACAGTGGAGGACGTCACCATGGACTCGAACCGTTCGCTGAACGTGCCGGACACCGCCGACATCGTGCTCTTCGCCGTCGCAGACGGTGTGCCCCATGTGCTGCTGGTGCAGCGCAGTTGGGATTCCGACGCGTTCCCGGGCGCGTGGGCGCTGCCCGGCGGATTCGTCGACAGCGGCGAAACCGCGATCGAGGCGGCATATCGGGAACTGCGAGAGGAAACCGGAATCCAGGTTGCGGCCCTGGCCCTGGTCGGCCGCTACGACAAGCCCGGCCGGGACCCACGCGGGCCGGTGATCAGCGAGGCGTTCTCGGCGGTGCTGCCGGTCATGCCGCAGCCCGAAGCAGGCGACGACGCTCGTGCGGCCAAGTGGATCCCGCTGCATGAGGCGACGAACTTGGCGTTCGACCACGACCAGATCCTCACCGACGCCAAGAAGACCTTGCCCACGACCGCGCCCGCCTCCTGACCGTGCAGTACGCCGCCCAGTTCTGACCACAGTGGAGGAAGACCGTCATGAACTCCCCTGTCTGTGTGGTGGTCACCAGCTTCGGCTACGGCCACGCCCCGGCCCCCGGTCGTGCTGACGTCACGCTCGACGTGCGTCGGCACTTCCGCAACCCGCACCACAACCCGCAAATGCGGCAGCTGACCGGCCAGCACGAACCGGTCCGCAAGCACGTGCTCAACACCCCCGGCGTCCTGCGGCTGGTCGAGAACACCGCCCAGCAGGCGCGGGACCTGCTCAACGCATCCGCTGACACCCGCCAGGTGGTAATCGCGGTCGGCTGCGTCGGCGGCCGCCACCGCAGCGTCGCCATCGCCGACGGCATCGTCAGCGCCCTCAGGGATGCCGGGATCAACGCCGCCGTTCACCACCGCGACATCACCCGCGATGTCCTGCCTGCCGGAACCCACCAGCGTCTCGACACCACCGGGGACCTGCGATGAGCAGCCGGAAGCTGGAGCTGGTGGAGCTGCCCGACGGACGCCGGGAGTTCGGCTGGATTCAAGACGGCTTGCCGACCTTCCCATTCCGGTTCGCTCCGTCCGGCCTCGCAACCCGCCGGCAGCTGCGCGCCGCAGGGCTGTGCCCGGGCGGGCAGGACGTCGTAGCGCAGATCGTGTGGCGCCGGGGCAAGGCGTGGGCCGGGCTGTACCGGGTGGATCTGGCCAAGCCGAAGCGAATTCCGAGTGCAGGGCAGCGCCACGCGTGGCAGGCCGCGATGACCGCCCGCCGCCGCTGCATCCGATGTGGACGCGACGCCGGGTACTACCTGCCCCGCACCACCCGAACCTGTTGGACCTGCGAGAACACGGCCGCTACGGCCGCCTGAATCGAAAGGAGAACCCGTCATGAGTGAGAGGACGACCGCGGTCGTGAACGAGCCGAAGTTGGCGACCTACGACGAGAAAACGGAGCACCTGCGGGTCGTCGCCGAGCGTGGCGCTGACGCCCGGAAGCACCTGGGGGTGATCAGCGGCTGGCCGCAGCGTCGGGCGGTCCGGGTGCGCGCTGCGCAGGTGTGGAACGCCTTGAGCGTGCTGAAGACCGGCCCGCTCGGCGACTTCCCGGTGCGGGCGATGCACGACACCCCGTCGGATGGCGTGACCACGAACAACATCGGTCGCACCACGTCGACGATCTCCCAGTCCTGGGCGGCGGAGGTTCGCCGCACCTTCATCGCGGCGTTCCGCGCCGCGACCCCGAACGCCACGGCCCCCCGGATCGACAGCGGCGCCAAGTAGATCCGCCCCGGCCCAGCAGCTGTCCCGCCAAGAACGCCTGCTGGGCCGGGTCCCGATCCCGATCAGCGAACCGATCAGGAGGACTTTCGATGCTAAAGGCAACGCCAAGGCTCGATGCGTTCGAGCCGGAATGGGCCGCTACGGCGGTGCACGAGATCGGGCACGCCGTCGCCCACCAGCACGCGGGACTGAAGGTCCGCCGGGTCCGGATCTGGAAGACCTGGTTCACCGGTGCCGTCCGGGGCCAGACCGACATCGCCGAGTCGTGGCTGCCGGACGAGCTGCTGCCCGGCTTCCTGGTGGCGTGCATGGCCGGCCCCGAGGCCGAGAGGCACTGGCGCTCCCTCTCCGGGCACCGCGGCAAGACCGTTTCGCACGGCGACGACGTCGAGTTCCGGAAGGTCGGCAAGGGAATCGACCTGTCCAAGCGTCAGGCCAGCCAGCAGGCGCGGCGGCTGGTGGTCGCGGAGTGGGGCCGCATCGAGGTGCTGGCCGCCTGGCTGGCCGAGAACGGATCGCTGCGAGGAGGTGCGCTGTGAAGACCGTGGTGGAGGCATTGCTGATCACGTTGGGGTTGCTGGTGCTCGGGGTCCGGTTCGTCTTCTTCGGGTTGTTCACTGCGGTGGTGCCGGCGGTGGGCCTGGTGGTGGCGGCGGTGGTGTCGGGTGCGGTGCGCACCGCGGTGCTGTGCGCGGTGTTCCCGCTGGTAGCGCTGGCCTACCTCACGATCGCCGTGGCTGATGCCGCCGGGCAGGTTGTTCCGGCTCCGCGTCGGCCGCGGCCGCTGGGGGTGGCGTGATGACGACGCGACAGCCCGGTGGGGACGTCGTCGACGCCTACCTCACCAACGACGAACACCCGGAGGCCGACATGCAGCCCTACCGGTGGACCAGCCAGGACACGTTGGAGACCGACCCGCACGGCATCCCGCCGGTCGCGGCCGAGATCGACGACGCCGCGCTGTGGCCGACGGTGCGGGACCGCAAAGGCCGGGTGGTGCGCTCGTACCGGCCAGACCCGGCGGCAGTGCAGACCGCTGTGACGCGGTCGCGGGCGATGCGGCGCTACGACGTCGCCGAGCTGGCCGAGGCACCCAGCCACGACGAGATCGCCGAGGTGATCGCCCAAGGCGCCCGGCAGCGCAGCGACGGGCGGGCGCTGGACGACGCGAGGCACCGGCACGAGATCGACCAGGCCTACGCGCAGATCGACCACGACGCCCAGGTCGCCGACGACGAGCGGCAGCACGACAACGACGTCCGGCAGGCCCAGCGCCGCCAGGCGCGGGCGACCGACCCGACGAGCCTGCTGGTCCGGCTGGCGTGGGCAGAGAAGTGGCTGCCCGTCCTCGCGATGGTGCCTGCGGCTTTCGCCTTGGCGGCCGGGGCAGTGAACGTGTTCAACGAGTTGCAGCGGATCAACCCCGAGACGCGGTTGGTGAACTGGGCGGTCGAGCCGCTGTTCACGCTGCCGCTGGTGGTGATCCTGCTGGCGCAGATGCTCGGCGCGCTGCCCAAGCCGGACTTCTCCCGGGGCGTCGGCGCGGCGTTGCGCACCAACCGCTACGTGGGCATGGAAGTCGGCCTCACGGCAATGGCGATCGTGCTCAACGTGGTGCCGCACTGGCTGCCCAAGGATCACTGGACCGGCGACCTGGTGTGGCTCGTGGTTCCGGCCGGGCTGGGCTTCTCCGCCTACCTGGTTCCCCGCCTGGTGACCGACATCCGCCAGGCCCTCCGGGAGTGGTCCGCCGAGACTTCCCGCGCCGGCGAGAAGCGAGGGTTCTCCATCGTCTCTGACCTGCATGGGAAGAACCCGGAGACGCCGGGCGAGAACGTCGCCGAGAACCCGTCCGAGACCGCGTCTCGGCGCACCGTCCGAGAGCCAGAGAAGCGCACCAAGCAGGAAGCGCGAGAGACGTTCTTCGCGAAGGTCGAGCGCGGCGAGATCGACCCCGAGAACGACTCGGTGAACACGGTGGCGAAGAAGCTCGGCACCCGCTGGGGCAACGCCAACGACTTCCTCGCCGAATGGCGCGACGTGACCGCGTCGGCCGCCTAACCACCCCTGAAACGCACTTCGGCCCCGCCGCACACGAGCGATGGGGCGGGGCCGACCCATCCCTTTTTCCGCCTGGCGACACCGCCGAGAGGTGAGCGACATGATGCCCGAACACATGGGTGAGGTGATCCGATTCCCTCACCGCGACACCACCGACCAGACCGATGGCGAGGTCGTGCGCGCGGTCGCCGAACGCATCGACCCGGACGAGGTCTCCGAGCAGCCCAGCACGCCGTCGACCGGCCTGACCGAACGCCCCAAGGCGCCGCCGGCGCTGGCAGGGAAGCCCCGGAAGACCGCGCGAGGGGCGCTGCCGACCGGGACGCAGGCGGTGAAGTTCACCGGCCGCCACCTGTACTACCTCGGTGGCGGGGCGTGGGACACCTTCTCTGCCAGCTACAGCCGGTGGACCGGCCGGGATATCGATGCCCGGATCGACGCCGCCCGGGCCGCCGGGGAGCACGGGGTGGTCGCGCAGCTCTCGGCGCAGCGCAACGAGTCCCGCAAGCTGGTCATCGAGCGCATCAACGTCTTCGGGCACCTGCTGCTGCAGGCCCCGAAGTTCCTCGCCATGACACTGTCGGTGATCACCGCGATCACGCTGGTCGTGGCGATCATCGCCCAGATCCAGCCCGGCGGACTGGACTTCGCCACCGTATGGACCGGGCTGTTCGAGGCCCTGGCCACCGGGTTCGAGTGGGTAGCGTGGGCGGCGTCGTGGCTGCCGTGGGCCGGTGTCGCGCTGCTGCTGGGCGTGCTGGTCAAGGGCTACAACCGGCGGCGGCGTGACCAGGCGGTTCCCGCGGCGCTGGCGCCACCGGTGCCGCGTTCGGAGCTGGTCAACATCACCCCGCACGCGGTGGTCATGGCGCTGCGCAACCTCGGCATCGCGGAGCTGCGGAAATGGATCGACAACGCGGACGAGTCGCAGCGTGCGGCGATGCTGGGGCCGGTCACCCGCTACGGGCCTGGGGTGCAGGTGGAGGTCACGTTGCCGCACGGGGCGGTGACGTGGGCGGATGTCAATGACCGCCGCGACAAGCTCGCCGGGAACCTCGACCGTGGCCAGCACGAAGTCCACATCGAACGGGACGCCTCCAGCGAGCGGGAGTTCACGCTGTGGGTCGCGCATTCTGGTGCCCTGGACCAGCCGGTGCCGCCCTCGCCACTGCTGGACGAGGACTTCGGCCCGGTCGACATCTACCGCGACCTGATGCCCTGGGGTGTCTCGCTCAAGGGCGATGCGGTGCTGCTGAACCTGCTGCAGCAACACTTCCTGCTGGCGGGTCTGTCCAAACAGGGCAAGACCGCCGCCGCCCGTGCCCTGGCGTTGTGGGCGGCGCTGGACCCGTCGGTGCGGTTCCGCATCGCCGACCTCAAGGGCTTCGGCGACTGGTCGATGTTCGCCGACCTGGCCGAAGAACTCATCGAGGGCGCCGGCGCCGAGAACTTCATCGCCACCGGCGACATGCTCGAATGGGGCGTCGGGGAGATGGAACGCCGCTACGAGAAGTGGCGGGCGATGGGTCGCAAGGGCGACGTCGACCGTGAGTCCTCCCAGCCGGGCAGCGGCTTCGAGCCGCTGATTCTGATCGTGGACGAGATTCAGAAGCTGTTCACCTGCACCACCGTGCACCCCGACGGCGGCGATATCGGCGGCACCGGCAAGAAGTCCCGGGCCGTCCGCGCTGCTCAGGCCCTCCACGACCAGGCCCGCGCGGTCAACATCCACTTCTGGGAGTTCGCCCAGAACCCCACCAACGCCAACCTGCCGGTGGTGGTGCGAGAGGGCGCGATGATCCGCGCCAGCCTGCCGGTGGGCACCGAGTCCATCGCCAAGATGGCCCTGGGCGAAGCCCCGGTCGACACCGGTGCCGCCCCGCACGCCCTGCGTGTCGGCAAGGACCGGGGCGTGGTCGTGCTCGCCCCGGGCGAGTCGATGGACCTGCCCGGCGGCGCCACCCACACCACGGTGCGCACCCACTTCATCTCCACCGAGCAGGCCTACGACATCGCCGAACGTGCCAAGCAGTTCCGCACCGGCATCCAGCACCGCCAGAACACGCCCGAACAGCGGGACCTGCTCGACGACGCGGCCGCAGTGCTCGGTGACGACGACGACGTCCGCGACACCGACATGGTCGTCCGGCTCCGCGAACTGGCCGGAAACACCTACCGGCCCTACCAGAAGCTCACCGGCACCAAGCTCCGCGACCTCCTCGACGACGATTACGGAGTGGAGTCGAAACAGCGGCGGGGCTACTGGCGGATCCGCGCGAACGACGTCCACGCCGCCCGCGCCCAACGCGGGGTGGGTGGGGACGACGGCGGCACCGAAAACCCGCCCGCAGAGCCCTGATCACGACGTTTCCCGAGCGCATTCACCCATCCACCCACGACACATCACGACTGGTCAACAGTGGTGGATCCACCGGGTGGCCGCCGGGGTGGCGATCCACCCCGCATCCCTGAATCCACCACCCCACCCACCACGCGAAAACAGCCGCCGTGCCGCGCCTCAGGCCGCTCACGGCCCGACCCAACACACCCAACAACAGTCACAGACAGTCACGAAATGGAGATGGCATGACCACGCTGAAGAGTCTCCCCGAGATCACCGCCGTGCTGGCCAACTGGCTCTCGGCTCAACCGCTCGACGACCTGCCCGAAATCTCAGGGGTGTTCGTCTACGGCCCCGAGCGCTTCCTACTCCCGGCGGAGACGCAGATCAAGATCCAGCTCGGCAGCTCGAACGCCGCACTTGCTTCGCTGGCGGACTGGGCCGAACACCTGGACACCACCGTCACCGCGACCCGCGCCAGGTCGAGTTCCAACACGTTCGCCGCGATCAGCACCGCCACCGAGGACAACCACGGCATCACGCTGTGGAACCTCCTCGACACAGACGCGCAGATCGCACTCGCCACTCGCCGCATTCACGTCCTCCCAGACGAGCCGCTCGAGATCACCCTCGCGCAGCTGCGCGCCGCCAGCGGCCACGCGGCCTGACACCACCACGAAAGGAGAACCACGATGCACGCACCCACCGCCACACCCGTTCCCGAGCGGCCGCTGCCGACCCTGATCGAGTACGCCTTCGGCTCGCGCCGCGCACCGCGCTCGGTGCCCGGCATCGCCGAGTCCACCCCGGTCCCCGGGCTGGTCGTGGCCCCACACATCAAGTCCGACTTCCGCACCGGGCAGTGGCGCTTCACCGGTGAGTGGAGCGTCCGGCACGCCTACTCGGGTGTCCTGGTGCTCGGCTGCCCGGGCGCCGGCCTGGGCCACGCTCGTGAGGCCGCCGAGCTGCTGGCCCGCAGCTTTGTCAACTGGACCCGGCCCGCCGAGCTGCTGTGGGCCGATCCGTTCGGCCGCGAAGTGCAATGCGAGACCCGCCGCCAGGTGGAGGCCGCGATCAGCGAGGACCGTCCGGTGCTGCTGCACACGACGAGCTGGCGGCAGGTTCCGCCGCCGTGGCTGGTCGACATCACCGACACCGACGGCGAGTGGATCGAGAGCTACTACTGCCCTGGCTACGACTCGGCCGAACGCCTCGCGATCGAGCTCGGCCGCGAACTCGGCCTGCTCGCCGGAGTGCGCAAGGAAATCACGATCAGCCGCCTGACCGATCCGCTCTGGGAGCTGCACTGCGCCCGCCGCGGCTGCGACAGCGTCCTGCTCAACGACGAGTACGAGGTTCCAGAACAGACCTCCGTCCGTCACGACCTGGCCGCCGCCGCCGAAGACCAGCACTGGCGGCAGCTCGACGCCCGCCGATTGCTGTGCGCCACCTGCAACTTCTTGTTCCGGGCCACCGCGTCCGGCGTGCTCTGACCGAAACCCCACCCCTGTAAGGAAAGGACGTTCCGTTATGGCTGGACTGCCTGAGATCACCATCGCCGGGACCGTGGTCGCCGACCCGGAGATGCGGTTCACCACCTCCGGTGTCGGGGTCGTGAACTTCACCGTCGCCGCCAACGACCGCCGCTACGACCGCGAGAAGGGTGAGTGGGTCGACGCTGGGGCGACGTTCCTGCGGTGCTCGATCTGGCGCCAGGCCGCCGAAAACGTCGCCGAGTCCGTCACCAAGGGCACCCGCGTCGTGGTGACCGGTGTGCTGCGCCAGCGCAGCTACGAGAAGGACGGGCAGACCCGGTACGCGTTCGAAGTCGACGCCACCGAAGTTGCGGTGTCGCTGAAGTTCGCCACCGCCACGGTCAACAAGGCCACCCGCAGCAGCGGGGGCGCCCCCGCAGCGCCGGCGGGCTCGGCCGAGCCGTGGGGTTCCGCGCCGCCCGCGGGATCGGGTGGCGGGTTCTCCGACGAACCGCCGTTCTAGGCCCTTCGTGCCCTGGCCCGTTTTCGGGATGGCCCGCTCGGTGTTCTTCCGGGTTCGAGCGGGCCTCCCTCTTCCTTGGGAGGTGATCCTCATGTCCGCACGCGACCAGCTTCTCCAGTGGGCGCTGTGTCTGGCAGAGCTGGGCTGGAAGGTGTTCCCCCTGAACCCCGGCAGCAAGGTCCCGGCGCTACACGGGCACCGGAGCTGCCCTCGTACCGGCGTCTGCGAGAACGGGCACCGCAAGCCTGAACAGCGCGCGAGTGGTGACCCGGACCGGATCCGGCGCTGCTGGTCGACCCGCCCGTACAACATCGGGTTGGCGACCTGGCCGTCTGGCCTGGTCGTGGTCGATCTCGACCTGCCGAAGCTGGTCGGCGTTCAAGGCGGCCGGGGCATTGGTGGGGGGCAGTCGGGCGCGGAGGTGTTCGCCACGCGTGCTCGCCGGGAAGGCTCGGTGGTGCCGGCGACCTACACCGTGGCCACCCCTTCCGGTGGGACACACCTGTACTTCCGGGCACCCGCCGGCGTCGAGTTGCGGAGCACGCAGGGGGAACTGGGGCCGCTGATCGACACCCGCGCCCGTACCGGGTACGTCGTCGCACCGGGATCGATCACCCCGGAAGGCGCCTACGAGCTCTACGACGACACCGAACCCGCAGATCTCCCGGGCTGGTTGGTCCAGGCACTGGCTTCCAAGCCGTCAACGGCGATCTCAGCGCCACGAGAGATCGCCGCTGCGAAGCCCTCCGCCTACGTGTCGGCGGCACTGCGGGATGAGGCCGAGCGGGTCGCAACGGCTAAACCAGGGCGGCAGAACGACGCTCTCTACTGCGCCGCGCTGGCTCTTGGACGGCTCGTTGCCGGCGGGGCGGTCAGTGACGCGCAGGTTCGAGCTGTTCTGCACCAGGCCATGTCCCGGCTGTCTGATGTCCGCCCACACGATCCGTGGACCCCGGCCGCCATCGACGCCACGATCAGTTCCGGTTTCCGGGTCTCCGCCCATCGCCCCCGCTACCTCGGGACCCGAGCGGGGCGGGGTGTGGCGGTATGAGCGACTACCCCGAACCCCGGCGCGGCGACTGGGTGACCTTTCACCGAGACCCGCTCTACGGCCCCACATGCCACCGGGCCTGCCGCTCCTCCGGCGGACACAAGGGTTTCCCGTGGGCGGGACAGGTCGAGGGCCGCCACCACGAGCTCGTTCACGGCCGCCCGGCGTATCGGATCCGCTACTGGCACGACGCGAAAAACGGCCAGCGCGAAGCACTGACCACCGTCCTGCCCGCAGACCGGCTGATCGCCATCACCCAACCACCCCGCGGCATGCCCGTTCTCGTCCCCACCAGCCGAATCGTCCTGGAAGGTGCCGCATGAGCCGCCCCAGTCTGTTGGATTTGTTCTGCTGCGCCGGCGGCGCCGGGATGGGCTACCACCGCGCCGGATTCGAGGTCGTCGGCGTCGACATCAACCCCCAACCGAATTACCCGTTCGAGTTCCACCAGGCCGACGCCGTCGAGTTCCTCGCCGCCCACGGCCACGAATTCGACGCCATCCACGCTTCGCCGCCGTGCCAGGCCGGATGCACCCTGACCGCCGGCACCAACAAGGGCCGCATCTACCCGCAGCTGATTCCCGCGACCCGGGATGCACTCGTCCGCACCGGGCGGCCGTGGGTGATCGAGAACGTCGCGGGCGCCCCGATCCGCAAGGACTTGATGCTCTGCGGCGAGATGTTCGGCCTCGCCGTGCTCCGCCACCGGTTCTTCGAGCTCGGCGGCTGGACGATTCCGCAGCCCGCGCACCCCCAACACCGCGGCCGAGTCTCTGGCATGCGTCACGGGAAGTGGTTCGAGGGCCCGTACTTCGCCGTCTACGGCGAGGGCGGCGGCAAGGGCACGGTCGCCCAGTGGCAGCAGGCCATGGACATCACCTGGACCGCGGTGCGCAAGGAAATCGCCGAAGCGATCCCGCCCGCCTACACCGAACACATCGGCGCCGCACTGCTCGACGTCCTCGCGCCACCCGAGGGGGTCGCAGCATGACCGAAGCGCACAGCAGCACCACGCGCCCGTTGTGGCCGGTCGGCGCCGACGGTCGGCCGAAGGTGCGGGTTGGGACCAACCCGGACGCGATCCGCGTGCTGACCACGGCAGTGGGCAACCGGCTGTTGCCGGACACCTACGTCCAGGACGGCCTGCCGGTGGTCGTTGAAGCCGTCTCCGGAGCCGGGGATCCGACAGCGGGTGACGACGACGTGGCCCTGCCCCTGTCCGCGGCGGCGCTGCGGCCGCCGCTGCTGGCCAGCCTGCTGGCCGAGCACGCCCATGTCGTGCAGAACAAGATGGACCAGGAGGGCAACCCGACCGAGGTTGAGGTGTCCCCGTCGGGGTCGGTGCTGGGTGCGGTGCTCTCGCGGCGGTCCTGGCCTGAGCTGCCGGTGCTGCGGCGGATCATCTCCACACCCGTTCTGCGGCCGGACGGCACTCTGCTGCAGCAGCCCGGCTACGACGAGGCGACCGGATTCCTGCTCGCCGGCCGGGCTCACCTCGACCCGGTGCCGGAGCGTCCCACCGCGGCGCAGGTGGAGCAGGCGCGGGAGTTCCTGCTCGACCGGTTCCTGCACGACTTCCCATGGCGTACCCCCGCGGATCGAGCGAACTACCTCGGCCTGCTGGTGACGCCGATCATCCGGCCGTTCACCCGCGCGCTCAGCCCGTTCGGGGTGATCGACGCGACCATGCCCGGCAGCGGCAAAACGATCCTCTCCGGCTGCGTCGGACTGCTGGTCGGGCAGCGGGTGCTGACCTGGACCGATTCTGAGGAAGAGCTCCGCAAGTCCATCACCACTGTGCTGGCCGATCAGGTCGGCGTGATCGTGTTCGACAACCTCGAAGAAGGCGCCGTCGTCAACTCCGCCGTGCTCGCGCGGCTGGTGACCGAGCGGACCTGGACCGACCGCAAGCTCGGTTCCAACACCGCATCGACGTTCCCCAACGACCGGTTGTGGTTGGCCACCGGGAACAACCTTCGCGTTGGCGGGGACATGGCCAGCCGCACCGTGTGGGTCCGCCTCGACCCCGACTGTCCCCGGCCCGAAGCCCGCAGCGGGTTCACCATCCCCAACCTCGACAGCTGGATCCTTGACCCCGCCAACCAAGCCACCGTCCTCCGCCACGTCCTCACCCTGATCCTGGACTGGACCGCCGCCGGCGCGCCGACCTCCACCAGCGTTCCGCAGATGCGGCAGTTCACCCGCTGGGCGCAGCAGCTCGGTGGATTCCTCGAACACCACGGCATTCCCGGCTTCCTGTCCAACGCCGAAGAATCCCGCGAACTCGACGACGACGCCACCGAATGGCAGGCGTTCCTCCTCCGCTGGCACCTGCTCCACGGCACCAAACCCATGACCGCCAACGAACTCCGCGCCAGCGCCGAACCTGAATACGGAACCCCCGACCCCTGGGTTGGGAGCTTCCCCACCACCGCCACCGGCAAGCTGCTCAGTCCGAAGTCACTGGGACACCGCCTGACCGGGCAGATCGGCCGATGGCGCGGCGATGTCGTACTACGCAGCGTGAAGGACAAACACACCAAAGTGCACGCCTACTGGGTCGAACGTCAACCCGACAAACCCGCACCCCCCAAAAAAACCCCGCAAACCCCGCAAACCCCGCAAGATCAGCCATGACCAGCAAAAACACTCCCAGTGTTCGGACTTGTTCAAACTCCGCAAGGCCACCATCAAACCCCGCAAACCCCGCAATCTGGCGGTGTTTGCGGAGTTTGGAAACCGGAGCTCAAACCACAATCACCGCAATCAAAACCCCAGATCACACGTCATTTTGCGGGGTTTGCGGGTTTAAACCTCGACTCCCGAGCCTGACAACAAACTCCCGACCAACCAGCCCAACCCGACCACCACCCAGCACCGCCACGGCCGTCACCACGCGTAGCCGGTCCACAGCTCCCAACCCTCAGGGAACTCCGCCGCCCGCCCTGCGCCGCGATGGCCCCTGCCCACCACCAACACCAAGGGGGACCGCATGACCGCCGAGCACTTCACACCAGACGAGATCCCACGACGACTGCTCTACCCGATCAAGGAAGCGATGGTCCTGCTCTCGATAGGCCGCTCGACCATCTACGAACAGCTCCGTGCGGGCCGACTGCGTTCGGTCACCCAAGGCGCGTCCCGGCTCATCCCGGCAGCTGCGCTCGACGAGTACGTGGCACTTCTCGAAAAGGAAGCACAGGAGGTCCGCAGTGACGAAGCGGCGTAGTCGAGGGGAAGGCGGCCTGCACTGGAACGCACAACGACAGCGCTGGATCGCATGGGTAACTGTCGGCTTCGATGCGAAGGGCAAACGCAAGACGCGAAGCGCGAGCGCAGTCACCAAGACGGAGGCCAAGGAGAAGCTTCGGAAGCTGATCAGCGACCGCGACAGCGGACGCCCCGCTCCTGACGGTTACACCGTGGAGGACGCCACCGAAGGGTGGCTCACATTCGGATTGAGCGGCCGCTCGGCGAAGACCGTGCAGAACTACCGCCACAACGTGGCCAACCACGTCATTCCGTTCCTGGGTAGGAAAAAACTAGTCGACCTATCCGTCGAAGACGTCGAGAAGTGGCTCGCCGGCCGTGCAACTCAGCTCAGTACGCGGACGCTGCGACTGCTGCACTCGATCCTGAATCGGGTGGTGCGGTATGCGCAGGCGCGCGACAAGGTCATGCGAAACGTCGTGGAGCTTTGCGAGATCCCAGTTGGCCTTGAGGGACGGCCCTCGAAGTCGCTCACGATCGAGCAGGCCGAAGCGGTTCTGAAGGCGTCCGAAGGTTCGAACATGCACGCTTACATCGTGCTTTCGCTGCTGATCGGTGCACGTCAGGAAGAACTCCGCCCGTTGACCTGGGATCACGTGGATCTACATGGCGCCCCGAAGGCGAACCCGCCCGTCCCTCGCTCGATCGAGGTCTGGCATTCCGTTCGCGAGGGCGGTGACACGAAGACCAAGAAGTCGCGCCGCACCTTGGCGCTTCCGATGCGATGCGTGGTCGCTCTTCGCCTCCACCGACTGCGACAGCGACAGCTGTCGAAGCAGCAGGGGCGACAGTGGGACCCGCAGGGGCTGGTCTTCCCATCAGCGGTGTGGACCGAACTTGACTCGCACAACGTCCGACGCTCGTTCCGTAGGGTCGTCAAGGCGGCTGGCTTGACTCCAAAGGAGTGGACGCCCCGGGAGATGCGGCACAGCTTCGTCTCCGTGATGTCGGCATCCGGAGTCCCGGTGGAGGACATTGCCCGGCTCGTTGGCCACAGCGGTACGCGAGTGACCGAGCTGGTCTATCGAAAGCAGATCCGGCCCGTGATCGTGGAGGGGGCAACCGCCATGGACAGCATCTTCCAGAGCTTGAATCCGAAGCGTCAGACAGGCAGTTAGGCAGGCAATACGAAACCAGGGCCGATGCTCAACCGCATCGGCCCTGGTAAAAGGGGTGGAGCTGAGGGGATTCGAACCCCTGACCCCTTGACTGCCAGTCAAGTGCGCTACCAGCTGCGCCACAGCCCCTTGTTCTGTTTTCCCGAGGTATTCGGTTCGTTTCCGCCCCGCTCATCTCGTGTGCCATAACAGTACAACAGCCTTCGGAGGGGTTTTCAGGGGGGTCCCCCCTGTTGGATCTACCCACGGGCTCGGTCGAGCTGCTACACCGTGGGTCGTGGCGACAGCGCAACGCGTGCATCCTCCGCTGGTGGCTCCCGAGGCCGAGGGGGTCACCCCTGAGCAACGCCGTGAGCTGCAGGAACGTCGGTTGCGCCGGCTGGTCGACCGGCTGTTGGCCGCCGGCGGCCTGCAGGCCGGGCGGCTTCAGGACTGCGGCGTCTCGGCCGGCTCCGACGTGGGGCTCGACGACCTGCCCCGGTTGCCGTTCGTCTCGAAGCAGGACTTCTGGGATAACTACCCGTTCGGGCTTCGCGCGGCAGCCGAGGAGGACATCGTCTGCGTGCACGGCACGTCCGGCACGTTGGGACGGCCGACGCTGGTGCCCTACACCGCGCATGACGTCGACGTGTGGGCGCAGGTCATGGCTCGGGCACTGGGCGGCGCCGGCGTGACGCGGCGCAGCGTCGTGCACTGCGCCTACGGGTACGGCCTGTTCACCGGCGGGCTCGGCGTGCATCACGGGGCGACGCGGCTGGGCGCGACCGTGCTCCCGGTGTCCAGCGGCGCTACCGACCGGCAGCTGCGGTTGCTGCTCGATCTGCGTCCTGACGTGTTGTGCTGCACGCCGTCGTACGCGACCTACCTCGGCGAGGCGCTCGCTTCGACCGGGATCACCGCCGATCAGTTGTCGCTGCGGGTGGGGTTGTTCGGGGCCGAGCCCTGGACCGCGGAGATGCAGCAGGGCATCGAGGGGCTCCTGGGGTTGCGGGCGCTCAACATCTACGGGCTCGCCGAGGTGATCGGGCCGGGCGTCGCTTGCGAGTCGTTAGATTCCGGGGGCTTGCTGAACATCGCCGAGGACCACTTCTTCCCCGAGGTCGTCGGCCCGGACGACGAGCCGCTGCCCGACGGCGAGGTCGGCGAGCTGGTGTTCACGACGTTGACGAAGTCCGGCACTCCGCTGCTGCGCTACCGCACCGGCGATGTGGCGTCGCTGAGCGGGCCCGCTCCTGGTTCGCCGCGGACGTTGCGCCGGATGAGCCGGGTGTTGGGGCGCACCGATGACATGCTGGTCATTCGCGGCGTCAACGTGTTCCCGTCGGAGATCGAGGCCGTGCTGCTGGCCGATCGGCGGGTGGCGCCGCACTACCTGATCGTCGAGGACCGCCGGGACCGGTCGCGCCCGGAGCTTCGGATCGCCGTCGAGCCGCGGGAACCGAACGGCGACAGCGAGCTCCTGGCGCGCGAGCTGGCCGCCGCGCTGCACGCCCGGCTCGACATCTCGTGCATCGTCCGGGTGCTCGACCACATTCCGCGGGTCGCCACCGGCAAGGCTCAGCGGCTGGTGCGGTGGGAGCACGGCGTCGTCCCACTGCCCGGCCTCGAATGATCGCAGCGATCAGACGGCGTGGCCGTGGGGCTTGGGCAGGCCGCGGGTGTTGGCGGCCTTGACGAACTCGGCTCGGGGATCGTGCAGTTCGCCGAGCGCGACGACCTGGCGGCGGAACGGCAGTTCCAGCAGCCAGTCGCCGAGGATGCGCGCCTTGTGGGACGCGGTCGGCATCTTCGCGAGGTGGTAGGTGCGGTGCAGCAGCCACGCCGGAAGGCCCTTCAGCTTGACCCCGTGGACCTCGGCGGCGCCCTGGAACAGGCCGAGCCCGGCCACCGATCCCGCGTACTTGTGCTTGTAGTTGACGAGTTGTTCGCCGCGCAGCATCGCGAGGATGTTGTCCGCCAGCACCTTGGCCTGGCGGACCGCGTGTTGCGCCGACGGGCTGCACAGGGCGTCCGGGTCGCTGCTGGTCAGGTCCGGCACCGCCGCGCAGTCGCCGGCCGAGAACACGTTGTGGGTGCCGCGGACCTGGAGCTTCGCCGTGCATTCGAGGCGCCCCTTGGCGTCCCTCGGCAGGTCGCTGTCGTCGAGCATCGGGTGCGGCTTGACGCCTGCCGTCCACACCACGGTGTCGGCGTCGAACTCGTCGCTATCGGAGAGCACCACGTGTCCGTCCACGAAGGACTTCGCGGTGGTGTTCAGCTTCACCTCGATGCCGCGTTCCTCCAAACGCCGCTTGGTGTACTCGCTCATCGGCGGGCTGACCTCGGGCATGATCCGGCCCATCGCCTCCACCAGCACCCAGCGCATGTCGCCGGCCGAGACCTGCGGATAGCTGCGGATCGCGTAGCGGGCCATGCTCTCCAGCTCGGCCATCGCCTCGATGCCCGCGTAGCCGCCGCCGACGAACACGAACGTCAGCAGCCGCCGGCGGAGCCGCTCGTCGGTCGTGCTCGCCGCAATGTCCAATCTGGACAGAACGTGGTTGCGCAGGAAGATTGCCTCGCCGATCGTCTTGAACCCGACGCCCTGCTCGGCCAGGCCGGGAATGGGCAGCGCCCGCGAGATCGAACCGGGCACGACCACCAGCATGTCGTAGCCGAAGTGCTCCACCTTGCCGTCGCCGAGGGTCGCGGTCAGCTGCTGGGCGGCGTGGTCGATGGCGGAGACCTGCGCGGTCAGCACCTCGCACCTGCGCAGCGCCTCCCGCAGCGGCACCACGACGTGCCGTGGCTCGAGCGATCCGGCCGCGGCCTCGGGCAGGAACGGCTGGTAGGTCATGTGCGGCTGGGTGTCGATCACCGTGACCTTGGCCTCGCCGGGCTGCAACTTCCGCTGCAGGCGCAGCGCGAGGGTCAGGCCGACGTGTCCGCCGCCGATGATCACGACACGTGGTTCAGGCATTTTGCGGCTCTCCTCTCGCACCGGAGCGGGTGCGGCGGGGATCCACCTCGCGCTCCGGGTGCCGCCGCAGGTACTCCTGTTCGAGCTCGAAGGTGCGCGCCGTGTGTTCCCGCAGCGCGTCCGGCGAGCCGTGCAGGAAGGTGTCGTTGCGGGTCGCGTGCAGGTGGCGCAGCTCCTGCAGCAGCAGTTCCTCGGCCAGCTCGCAGCCGGGAATTCCGGTGGTCGTGCTCATGTCGTCCTCCCGCATCGGGCAGGCAGGCGAACGACGCCGCGGGATCGACGTCAGTGCCGGGATACCCAGCGCTCCGCGGCCGGACACCTGCCCCATCGTGCCCCCAGCCTGCGGCGCGGCGGGCGGTTCGGCGACTCGATCGAGATCAGGGCGCGGGCGAACCGGAGCGGGTCGAGGTGGCTCCTCGCCCTGGCGGCTACGCCGCGTCGGCGGCCGGTTCGGGGCGCGGCGGGGCGGACGGGCGGGTTTCCGGGGCGCCGATCCAGGCCGCCAGGCCGAGGACCGCGGTGAAGCCGGTTACGGCGAACGCCGCCTGGTAGGACACCGTGTCGGCGAGCACGCCGGCGATCAGCGGGCCGAGGATCGCGCCGAAGTCGGCGGACATCTGGAACGCGGCCAGCACCGGCCCGCCCTTGCCCTTCGCGCCGACGATGTCGGCGACCGCGGCGTTCTGGGCGGGGTTGAGGATTCCGGCGCCCATACCCGCGATCAGCGAGGCGGCGAGGAACCACGGGACGGAGTCGGTGAAGCCGAGCGAGGCGGTGGCGAGGCCGGAGACCAGGAGCCCGGCGAGCACCAGCGGCTTGCGACCGCGCTTGTCGGCCATCCGGCCCGACAGCAGCAGCACCGCGGCGTTTCCGACGGCGAACACGGAAAGCGCGACGCCGGCCATCGACTGGGTGGAGCGCAGCGCCTCGACCACGAACAGCGGCACCAGCGCGATCCGAACGCCGTAGACGGCCCAGCCGTTGCTGAAGTTCGACAGCATGGCCGCCCGGTAGGAGCGGTGGCTCAGCGCCTGCCGGACCGTCATCGACGGCGCTCCGGTGTCGGCCTGCCGCGCGGCGAGCGTCGACTTCCGCAGCAGCAGCCAGCCGATGAACGCCGCGACGAACAAGGCGATTCCGTAGGTGATGAACGGCAGGCGCAGCGAGTAGCCGACCATGACGCCGCCGATGATCGGCCCGGAGACGTTGCCCAGCAGGAAGCTCGTGGCCCACACGCCGGACGCGCGGCCGCGCATGTGCGGCGGGGCGAGGCGGACCAGCAGCGCCACGGCCGACACCGTGAACATCGTCGAGCCGGTGCCGCCGAGGGCGCGGAAGATCAGCAGCTGCCAGTAGGAACCCGCGAACGCGCAGGCGGCGGTGCTGACGCCGACGATGGTGATGCCCCACACGTAGATCGAGCGCTCGCCGAAGAACGACACCAGGCGGCCGCTGACCGGCGCGAAGGCCAGCCGCATCAGGGCGAACGCGCTGATCACGAAGGAGGCGGCGGCGACGCCGACGTCGAAGCTGGTGGCGAACGTCGGCAGCGCGGGCGCGACGATGCCCATGCCGACGGCGACGATGAAGCTGCCGACGACGAGGATCCAGATCTCGCGGGGCAGGGAGTTGGTGCCGGAGTCGCCGCTGTCGACGGGTTCGATGGTCTCGTCCGCCGTGACCGGGCTGCTCGACACCGTTCCTCCCAAGATGTTTAGGCAAACTAAGCGAAGCAGCCCACTGCGGCGCGGTCAATCGAGTTACCGCGCCGCAGCTACTGTTTCGTGAGTGTTAACGCCTGCCCCGCGCCGCTATTCCGGGCGAGCGGCGCACATCACAGGAGTTCGTCGATCCGGCGTGCGTAGGCGGTCACGCCGTAGACCACCTCGAATCCGCAGGCCTCCGCGAACCGCTCGGCCGTTCCGCCTTCTTCGGTGTGCGCCGCGACCAGCAGCGATCCCCGCTCGCGCAGCTCGTCGACGACGTCCGCGACCAGCTCCCGCCCGACGCCGCGGCGCCGGCGACCGGGTCGCACGATCACCTGCTCGACCAGGCCGATGCCGCGCTCGATGAAGCCCTGCGCGAAGCCCGCGATGCGGTCGGCGCCGGGGTCGTCGACGACGCGCAGCACGCAGCGCGGGTCGTCGATCCGGTGGCCGAGGTTGCGCAGCAGCCGGCGCTCGCCCGCCTCGGAGAGCTCGGCGTCGTCGGCGATCAGGTCCACGATCGCGGGCAGGTCGCGGTCTTCGGCGGGGCGCGCCGCTCCCCTGGCGTCCTGGCGAACCCGGTGCAGCAGCGCCACGAGTTCTTCCACCGCGCGCCATCCGGCGTCGTCGGCGATGCCCTCGATCTCCGCGACCGTGGTCGGCGAGGCGTAGACGACGGCCTCGTCGCGGCCCGCCTCGGCGAAGACCTGCTCCAGTTCCAGCAGGGTTCCGGCGACCTCGGCGAGCGTTCCCCACAGCGCGCACGCGTGGTTCGCGGCGGGCAGCGGGTTGTCCTGGTTGAGCACCACCGTCGCGGCGCCGACCCGGGTGCGCAGCCCGTAGCGCACGACGGCCGAGGCCAGCCTCGCGGTCTCGATCAGCCCGGCGAGGTCGCGGGCCTGGTGGGGGTTGAGGAGGGCTTCGTCGTCGGGATCGTGCAGCGGGTCCACGCGTTCATTGTCCCCGCCCCGACCGACGCAGCGCGTAGAAGAGTGTTTCAAATGCGATTTGCGTGGCGGTGCGGGTAGCGGAACCTCAGGAGCCGTCTCACTCCGGGATCCCCGATTCATGCATGACCATGGGGCTGTCCTCGGGAGACGCCTCCTGCGAACCCGCGGCGGTGCAAGCCGAGTCCCACACCGCAAGCGGCTACCGCGGCTTAAAAACAAACCCTGGCCGGAAGGTTGAGGCAGGATGGAGTGCTGTGAGCACGCCCTCAGAACTCGCCGATGAGCTGCTGGCCGTCCTGTTCGACGCGGACCCGGTCAGCGCGACCCTCTACGGAATCCGGGACCGCGACGACCGGCTGCCGAGCATCTCCGCGGACGCCGAGCGGGCGCTGCGGGCGCGCGCCGAGGACATCCGCGTCCGCGCGATGGCCGTGGACACCTCGCACGCCGATCTGGAGCAGCGGCTGACGATCGCGGTGGTCGTGCAGCAGGCGCAGGCGCTGGTCGACGAGTTCGACGCCCGCGCCGCCGAGTACACCGTGATCGGGAACCTGTTCGCGCCGGTCGCGGGCCTGCTGTTCCACCTGGGCCAGGTGCCGGTCGCCGACACCGAGCAGGCCGAGGACTTCCTGCGGCGGTTGCGGCGCATCCCGGAGTTCACCGCGTCCGCCGCGCAACGGCTTCGCGACGGAATCGCCGCCGGTCGTGTCCCGGTGCGGCCGCTCGTGGACAACGCGATCGAGCACCTCGACGGCTACGTCGCCGCGCCCGAAGCCGATCCGCTGCTGATCCCGAAACTGCCCGACCCGGCGCTGGAATCCGAGCGCGAACGCCTGCTCTCCGACGCGGTGCATCCGGCGCTGCGGGAATTCCGGAACGTGCTCGCCGAGGAGATCGCACCGCACGCCCGGCCCGCCGAGCAACCCGGGCTGTGCTGGATCAACGGCGGCCGCGAGACCTACCGGCGGCTGATGCACGCCCAGACCACCACCGATCGCACCCCACAGGAACTCCACGAGACGGGACGGACCCACCTCGCATCGCTGCGCGGCGAAGTCGGCGAGCTCGGCGCGAAGATCTGGGGCGAATCCGATCCCGAAGCGGTGCTGCGCCGCCTGCAGTCCGATCCGGCGCTCTACTGGCGCGACGGCGAGGAGCTGCTGGCCGCGGCGCGTGAGGCGATCAGCCGGGCCGAAGCCGTTGCGCCGCAGTGGTTCGGGCGGCTGCCGAGCCAACCGTGCGAGGTGCGGCCGGTGCCGGGCACCGCGTCGGACAGCACGCCGATCGGCTTCTACATCTCGCCCGCGCTGGACGGCTCGCGGCCGGGCGTGTACTTCGCGAACACCCAGCGGGCCGAGCAGCGGCCGCGCTTCGCCGCCGAGGTGATCGCCTTCCACGAGGTCGTGCCCGGCCACCACCTGCAGCTCGGCCTGGCCCAGGAGCGCACCGATCTCCCGCTGCTGCGCAGGCTGGTCAGCATCATCGCCTACAGCGAGGGCTGGGGCCTCTACACCGAGCGGCTGGCCGACGAGATGGGGCTGTACTCCGACGACCTGGCGCGGCTGGGCATGGTCGTGCAGGACCTGCTGCGGGCCGCCCGGCTGGTGGTCGACACCGGGCTGCACGAGTTCGGCTGGACCCGGCAGCAGGCGCTCGACTTCATGCTCTCCCACACCACGCTGTCCCATCTGGAAGCGGCGTCCGAGGTCGACCGCTACATCAGCATTCCCGGGCAGGCGCTGTCGTACCTGGTGGGGCGGTTGGAGATCGAGCGGATCCGGGCCGCGGCCCGCGACCGGCTCGGCGATGCCTTCGACATCCGCCGCTTCCACGACACGATCCTGCGGCACGGCGCTCTCCCATTGTCCACATTGGACGTCCTGGTCCGCGAGGAGCTCGTCTGACGGGTCCTGCGACATCCAGGTGATCCGGCCCGAGGACGCCCGAAAACGACACGCAACGCATTAATGTCAATACGGAGCGTGCTCTTACCGTGGTCGACCCTCGGCGGCTCCGGCCGTCGACCGGGGGCGGGTTTCCCATCGGATGCCGGAGGCGTCATGAGCGACGATCTCGATTTCCGCGCTCGTGCCGGCCGCCCGGCCGTGGGTGCCCCGCGAGATTTGGAGGCGCCGTGACCGGGACCTTCCACCACCGCCAGGAAAGACTGCGCCGCGAGGCCGAGGCGGAACTGCGCGACAGGCTGCTGCCGACCTGGCAGAACCGGGTGCTGCAGCGGTTCGCCGTGGAGCGCGACAGCGGCTGGTACCCGCTGCTCAACCAGTTCGCGCCGCACACCCCGGCCAATCGCCCCGATGCCGTGCTCGTCGGGCCGCCCGGAGTGCTGGTGATCCTGCTGCGCGACGCCGAACCCGGCTGGGAGGACTCGCGAGCGGCGTTCTTGTGGACCGCGGAACTGCTGGCCGGCGCGTCGATCGGGCCGGGCATGCTGACCGAATCCGCGGCCCGGACGGTGGTCGTGCATCCCGTCGACCACCAGGGCCGTCGCGGGCACACCGGCGAGCACCTCGCGATCACCGAGGGCGAACTGGACCGGATCCTGCGGCGCGGCGACGAGTTGCTGACGGCCGCGGATGCGCTGGCCATCGCGCGCCACCTGGACAGCCGCACCTTCGACCTCACGCCGATCATGTGGAACCCGAAGCGGATCCCGCAGCAACGCGGGCCGGGCCAGATCGGCACCGCGGGGCTGTTCGACGTGCAAGACCTGCGTCGCGAGCGCGTCGAGCACGCCCTGGACCGGCCGTTCCGGGACTGGCGGATCTTCCTGGACGACGCCCAGCTCGGCGCGGTGCGCAGGCACTACTCCGGTCCGGCCCGGATCACCGGCCCGGCCGGCACCGGCAAATCCGTGCTCGCCCTGCACCGGCTGGCCTACCTGGCGCGGCGGAGCACCGGGCCGCTGCTGTTCACCACGCACCTGAGCAACCTGCCGAAGATCGCCGAGGCGCAGTTCCGGTCGCTGGCGCCGCATCTCGCGTCGCGCATCGAGTTCACCCACCTGCACGCCTGGGCACGGGACTTCCTGGACAGTCGCGGACGGGCCGCCGACGTCGACGAATCGCAGGTCGAGCAGGCCTTGGACGCCGTGTGGCAGCGCGCCGAGCTGGCCGCACCGCTGCGGAACTTCCGGGCCGCGCGTGGCTACTGGAAGGACGAGATCGACCGGGTGATCAAGGGCCGCGGCATCCGGTCGCTGGAGGCTTACCGAGCGGTGCCGCGAAAGGGCCGCGGCGCGAACCTGCCGCCCGAATTCCGGGCCCACGTCTGGCAGTTCTACTGCGAGTACGAGCGCGCGCTGTCCGAGCGGGGCGTCTTCGACCACAACGACGTGCTGATGCGGGCGCTGGCGGAGCTCGAACGCAGCCCGCTGCCCCGGCAGTACACCTCGGTGGTGGTCGACGAGGTCCAGGACCTGACCCTGATCGGGCTGCGGCTGGTGCACGCGATCAGCGGCGACGGCCCGAACCAGTTGCTGCTCGTCGGCGACGGCCAGCAGCAGGTGTACGCCGGCGGCTGGCGGCTGTCCGAGGCCGGGATCTCGTTGCAGGGGCGCGGCGAGATCCTGCGGCGCAACTACCGGAACCGCACCGCGATCGTCGAGCAGGCCGGAGAGCTCGACGCGGTCAACCGGTTCGACGACCTCGACGGCGGCCCGACCGTGCCGCTGCGCTCGGCGCTGCCGGTGCTGCGCGGCGGGCGGGTCGTCGAGTGGCAGGGCGACGACCAGGACGAGGCGCTGGTGTCGGCGCTCCGGCGGCTCGACGACGACACCGCCGCGGCCGTGCTCACCCGCACCAACGGCGCCGCCGAGCACTGGGAGCGGATGCTGCGCGCGGCGGGTTTCGCGGTGCGGCCGCTGGACCGCTGGGACGGCCGGGAATCCGGGCCGATCCACATCGGCACCGTGCACCGCGCCAAGGGCACGGAGTTCCGCAGCGTGTTCCTGCCCGACGAGCCGTTGCTGTCCGGCGGCTACCGGGAAGAGCGCGAAGCGCTGCACCGGCAACGCCTGGTCGCGCTGACGCGAGCCCGCGACTTCCTGTGGATCGGCACCGTCGTCACCTCGTGAGCGCTGAGTCCGGTTCTTACCGGAACAACCACTCACGAGCCGCGCCGGCAGGTCGTGAGCGCTGAGTCCGGTTCTTACCGGACTCAGCACTCACGAGTGTCTTGCGCCAGGCGCGCGATCGCCGCCGCGTCCGCTTGCGGCAGGGCTCCCCAGCGTTCGGCGACCTGCGCGTTGAAGGCTTCGCGAAGCTCGCCGCCCAGGGCTTTGCCCTCGTCGGTCAGGCTCAGCCGGCTGATCCGGCGGTCGCTGCGATCCGGCACGCGCGTCAGCAGGCTGCGCCGCTCCAGCCGGTCGACCATGCCGGTGATGTTGGTCTTGTCGCAGCCGAGCAGGGCCGCGAGCTCGCCGAAGGACGGCGTTCGGTCCTTGAGCAGGCACAGCAGCTCCACCTGTTGCGCCGTCAGTCCGAAGCGGCGAGCGATGGCCGCGTAGAGCCCGCGCAGTTCGCGGTGCAGGGCCATCAGGGCGCGCGAAAAGTCCGGGTCCATCCGCGCAGGTTATCTCGACGGTTGACATGCTCGACAAATTTAGTTCATGATCTTGACTAATTAGATGCTCGACCAATGGAGGCGGATTTGAACAGGGTCGCCCTGGTGACCGGGAGCTCGCGCGGCATCGGCCGGGCCATCGCCGAACGGCTCGGCGCCGACGGCATGAGCGTGGTCGTCAACTACCGGTCCGACCGGGCCGCCGCCGACGAGGTCGTCGCCAAGATCGAAGCGGGCGGCGGACGGGCGACGGCGGTGCCGGCCGACGTCACCGACCCGGCCCAGCTGCGCGCGCTCTTCGACGCGGCGGAACAGCACTTCGGCGGCCTCGACGTCCTGGTGAACAACGTCGGCACCGCCCGCTTCTCGCCCATCGCCGAGGCCTCCGACGAAGACTTCGACGTGCTGTTCGGCACCAACGCCCGAGCCACCTTCGTGGCCCTACGAGAGGCGGCGAACCGACTGCGCGACGGCGGCCGGATCGTGGTGATCTCCAGCGGCGTCACCGCGGTCAACCGGCCCGGCACCGGTCTCTACGGCGCCGCCAAGGCCGCCGGCGACCAGCTGGTCCGGGTGCTGGCGAAGGAGCTGGGCCCACGCCAGATCACCGTGAACAGCGTGCGCCCCGGCGCGACCCGAACGGATGCGCTGGCCGCGATCCAGCCCGAGCCGGTCCTGGAGAAGATCGCGGCGGAAACGCCGCTGGGCCGCATCGCCGAGCCCGGCGACATCGCCGACATCGCAGCGTTCCTGGCCCCCGACGACAGCCGCTGGGTCACGGGCCAGGTGATCGACGCCGGCGGCGGCAACTTCTGAACTCCCAGCCCGCAGATCTCGTGAGTGACTGTCGACCACAGTCACTCACGACCAGAACGAAAGGCGTCAGCGCAGGTTGCCCGCGCCGATCGGGGCGAACTCGCGGAGCGCCCGGTCCACCCGGGCCAGGGTGTCGGTGTGCAGGCCGATCCGGGCCGCTTCGAGGTTCTCGGTGATGTGCGCGGGCGTCCGCGATCCGGGAATCGGCACCACGGCCGGATTCTGGTGCAGCAGCCAGGAGAGCGCGAGCTGACCGGGCACGATGCCCAGTTCCGCGGCCAGCGACCGGATCGGCGCGTAGCGGTCGTTGTTGGCGGCCAGGTGCGCCGCGTCGAAGCGCGGGATGTTGCGCCGGAAGTCGCCTTCGGAGACCTCCCGCACCGTGCCGGTGAGGAACCCGCCGCCCAGCGGACTCCACGCCACCACGCCCACCCCGAGTTCGAGCGCGGTGGCGAGCAGGTCCGCGTCGATCGGCTGCCACATCGACCACTGCGTCTGCACCGCGGCGACCGGGTGCACGGCGTGCGCCCGGCGCAGCTGATCCGCATCCACATTGGACAGTCCGAGGTGCCGGACCAGGCCGTCCTGGACCAGCTCGGCGACCGCGCCCGCGGTGTCTTCGATCGGCACCTCCGGGTCCGGGAAGTGCGGGTAGTAGAGGTCGATCCGGTCGGTCCCGAGGTTGGCCAGGCTCTGCTCGGCGTAGCCGCGGACGTGCTTCGGCTCGGCGTTCACCGCCAGCTCGCCGAAGGCGTAGTTCACCGGGAACTCGTGCGCCGACGCGCCTTCCGGAACCCGGAAGCCGAACTTCGTGGCGATCACGACGTCGTCCCGGCGGCCGCGCACGGCCTCGCCGATGATGCGCTCGTTGTGGCCGTCCGCGCCGTAGCCGTCGCTGGTGTCGATGAACGTCGTGCCCGCGTCGAGCGCGTGGCGCAGTGCCCGCACCGCCCGGTCGTCGTCGATCTCGCCGTACATGCCGGGAGACAGCACCATCGCGCCGAAGCCGATGGCCGAAACGTCGAGGCCGCCGAGGGACCGTGTGGGGAGTGCTCCAGTCATGCCTCCGATCTTCTGGCCGATCCCGCCCTATGTCGAAGATCCACTGCTATAACCGTTGGTTATGGACGTCCACCTGAGGCACCTGCGGTACTTCCTCGCGGTGGCCGAAGAGCGGCACTTCACCCGCGCCGCGCAACGGCTTTTCGTCTCGCAGCCCGCGC
This sequence comes from Saccharopolyspora sp. NPDC050389, assembly GCF_040655595.1. NCBI lineage: Bacteria > Bacillati > Actinomycetota > Actinomycetes > Pseudonocardiales > Pseudonocardiaceae > Saccharopolyspora > Saccharopolyspora sp. NPDC050389. The sequence goes on along the minus strand of NZ_JBFAKG010000014.1, from coordinate 91,566 downwards.
TGTCGAAGCAGATCCGGGTGCTCGAACGCGAGCTCGGCTTCGACCTCTTCGAGCGCCGATCCCGCGACGTGGCGCTCACCCCGCAAGGCGAAGCACTGCTGCCCGAAGCCACTGCGACGCTCGCCGCGTGGGAACGCGCGCAGCAAGCCGCACGCGAAGCGACGGAGCAGCGCGAACTGGTCGTCGGCATGCAGACCGCCGTCGGCCGCGGCCTGCAACGCCGGGCGATGCGCCGGTTCGGCGAGCAGCTGCCGAACTGGCGCGTGATGCTCCGGCTGGTGGACTGGACGGACCCGACCGCGGGGTTGGCCGACGGCAGCTCCGATGTCGCATTCGTCTGGCGGCCGGTACAGCCGCGCGACATCAGCACCCGGACGCTGCGCAGCGAGCGGCGCGTAGTCGCCCTGCCCGACGACCATCAGCTGGCCGGCAAGCCGGAAATCCCGTTCGCCGAACTGCTCGACGAGCCGTTCATCGCGCTGCCGCCGGAAGCCGCGGAGCTCCGCGACTACTGGCTGGCCACCGATGCCCGCCAGGGCCGTGCCCCGGTGATCGGCGCGGTAGCGGAGGCGGCGGACGAGGTGTTCGAGGCCGTCGCGGCGGGGCTGGGCGTGGTGCTCCTCGCGGAGGGCAACGCGGAGCTCTACGCCCGCCCCGGCATCACCACGCGTCCGGTCGCCGGGCTGTCCGCGGCGGAACTCGCCATCGCCTGGCGCACCGAAGACACCCGCCCGGCGGTCCGAGCCTTCCTCGCCGCCTTGGAAGAGGAGTGACCTCCGGAGCTCGGATTGTTCCCAATTACAGACAAAGTCGGGAACACCCATCCCGACCCGAGTCCCCGCGTATCTGTCCAATCCTGCCTAAAATCGGGCATTTTCCGCGCCCACGGCGACCACCACGTGGGATCTTCGGCGGCAGCGGGAATTGTTCGCCGCCGGGCGGCGTCTCCTAACTCGTTGATCCTTGCTTAGGAGAACTAGTGACGTCTGCCCCGCCGGCCCCGCAAGCCCAGGCGACCGACAGGCCCCAGCCCGGGCGCCTGTCACGCAACGCCGCGTTCTGGACCCTCGCCGCCACGCTGCTCGCCTTCATGTGCGCCGCCGCGGCCCCGTCCCCGCTCTACCCCGTCTACCAGGCCGAATGGCACTTCTCCGCGATCACCCTCACGGTGATCTTCGCCGTCTACGCGATCGCGCTCCTCGCTGCGCTCGTCACCGTCGGCGCCCTGTCCGACCACATCGGCCGCCGCCCGGCGCTGCTCGCCGCGCTCGCCACCCAGGCCGTCGCGATGCTCGCGTTCATCACCGCCGATGGCAGCGGCTGGCTGCTGGCGGCACGCATCCTGCAAGGCCTCGCAACGGGTTTGGCTACCGGCGCGACCAGCGCCTGCCTGGTCGACCTCCGCCCGAAGCTCGCTCCGCTGATCAACACCGCCACCCCGGGCATCGGCCTCGGCGCCGGCGCGATCGGATCGGGCCTGCTCGTCGAGTACGCGCCCGCCCCGACCACGCTGGTCTACGTGCTGCTCCTCGCGGCGTGCGCGGCGGCTGCCGTGGGCGTCGCGCTGATGCCCGAGACGTCGCCGCGGCGGCCCGGCGCGCTGGATTCGCTGCGCCCCAAGATCGGCGTGCCGGGCAACGCCCGCGGCAGGTTCCTCACCGTGGTGCCGATCCTGATCACCACCTGGTCGATGACCGGCTTCTACATGTCGCTTGGCCCGTCGCTGGCCATCGAACTGCTGGGCATCACCAACCACCTGGTGGGCGGGTTCGTGGTGTGCTGCCTGATGGGCACGAGCGCGATCGGATCGGTCGCGTTCCGCCGCGTCGGCCCGCGCGCCGCGATCATCGCCGGCGTGCCGACGCTGCTGGTGGGGCTGGTCGGCACCCTCGCCGCGCTGGCCACGACGTCGGCGCCGTTGTTCTTCGGCAGCACGGTGATCACCGGATTCGGCTTCGGCGCCGCGTTCCTCGGCGCGTTCGGCAGCGTGTCCCGGCTGGCCGAACCGAACAGCCGGGCGGCCCTGTTCGCGACGGTCTACACGGTCAACTACTCGGCCTTCAGCCTTCCTGCGGTGGCGGCTGGGATCGCGGTGACGCAGGTCGGCCTGGGCGTGACCGCCAGCGCCTACGCGATCGCCGTCGCGGTGGTGGCCACCATCGGCCTGCTCGCCGCGCTGCGGCTGCTCCCCAAGCACTGACGAGGCCACCGAGCAGCGAGCCTCAGGGGCCGGATCGGGGAGATTCCCGGGACGCCGCCTGATGTCCGCGGGTGAGGCGACCCGGAACCTGGTGGCGTGTCGAAGAGAACCTCGCAGCGTTGGCGGCAGGCCGTCGTTTGGCTGCACGTGCTCACCTCGGTCGGCTGGATGGCGCAGGCGCTGGTGCTTTTCACCCTGCTGGCAACGAGTTTCACCAGCGCCGACCCCGCGGTCCGGATCGGCGCGACGTCGATGGCGCACGTGGTGGACACGCAACTGCTCGCCCCGTTCGCCAACGCCGCGGCGTTCACCGGCTTCATGCTCGCGGCGTCCACGCCCTGGGGTTTCTTCCGGAACTGGTGGGTCCTGGCGAAGTTCGCGATCACCGTCGTCCAGCTCTACGCCGGGATCTTCATCCTCTCCGACGCGCTGGAAGGCTCGGCCGAAGCCGCCCGGGCAGGCCTGGCCCCGCCGCCGGCGCTGCTGGTCGGCACCGCGCTGATGGCCTCGGCGATCGCCTTCCAGGCGTGGCTGTCCATCGCCAAGCCCTGGCGCCGCACGAGCTGGGCGGCGAAGGAGAAGCTGCCAACCGCCTCGAACCGGATCTTCGCCGCGACGGTGGCCGCGCCGCTGATCGACATCGCGACCGGCCTGGCCCTAGGCTTCCCCTCCCCGCTCTGCCAGCTCATCGTCCTGACCGCCCGCCTGATCTCCCGACACCGACAGCTGCGGCCTCATCTCACCGGGAGCCGGTTGGCGTAGATCGCGACGCTGCCGACGAGCAGCAGGACGACCATCGAGAGCAGGCCCACCACCGTGCTCCCGGTGGCGTCCTTGACGAAGCCGATCAGCGTCGGGCTGATGAATCCGCCGAGCAGGCCGATGCTGTTGATCAGCGCGATCCCGCCGGCCGCGGCCGTGCCCTTCAGGTAGGTCGACGGCATCGCCCAGAACACCGTGTACGACGCCCACATGCACGCGGTGGCGACGATGATGGCGATCAGCGAAACCGCGAAGCTGCTGGCGGTGAAGGCCGCCACCGCGAGCGCGATGGCGCTGATCAGCGCGGTGATCGAGCTGTGCAGCCGACGCTCGCCGGTGCGATCCGAGCGCCGCCCGAGCACGACCATCAGCACGATCGCGAACGCGTACGGCAACGCCGAGTAGAGGCCGATCGTGACGGTGTCGGTCAGCCCGTTCTCCTTGAGGATCGTCGGCAGCCAGAAGCTCACCGCGTACAGCCCGCTGATCAGGCAGAAGTAGCCGATCGCCAGGGCGTAGACGCGCGGATCGCGCAGCACCGCCCGGAAGCTGTGCGTCCCCTTGTCCTGGTCCACCGCGAGGTCCTGGCGCAGCAGTTCCTTCTCCTCGGCGCTGAGCCACTTCGCCTGCTCCGGGGTGTCGGCGAGCGTCTTCCAGACGACGAACGCGAGCACCACGCACGGCAGGCCTTCCAGCAGGAACATCCACTGCCAGCCGTGCAACCCGGCGAGACCTTCGAAGTTGGTGATCAGCCACGAGGACACCGGGCCGCCGAGCATCGAGCCGATCGGGCCGGGCAGCATCAGCAGCCCCATCGCGGCCGCCATCCGCGCCGGCGGGTACCAGTAGGTGAGGTAGAAGATGATGCCGGGCGCGAAACCGGCTTCGAACACGCCGAGCAGGAAGCGCAGGACGTAGAACGTCGTCGCGTCGCTGACGAACATCATCGCCGCCGAGGTGAGTCCCCAGAGGACCATGATGCGGAAGATCGTCTTGCGGGTGCCGATCTTGGCCAGCAGCAGGTTGCTGGGCACCTCGAAGATCACGTAGCCGAGGAAGAAGATCCCGGCGGCCAGCCCGTAGGCCGACTCGCTGATCCCGACGTCTTCCTGCATGTGCAGCTTGGCGAACCCGATGTTGACGCGGTCCAGGTAGGCGAAGGTGTAGCAGAGGATGAGCAGCGGCAGGATCCGCCAGCCCACCCGCCGGTACAGGGCGTCCCGCGCCACGGCGGTGTTGGTCATGGTTGCTCCGTACGGTTGCGGTGGCGCCCGAAGATCGGTTCGCCGGGCAGGCAGTCGAGTTGGATCTGCTCGTCTAGGACCACGAAGGTGCCGCCCACGAGCACGTGGTCGATCCCGGTGGAGGGCCGCACCCGGGTTGCGGTGGCGCCGCTGGCGATCTCGCCGGGGTCGAACACCACGATGTCGGCATCGGCGCCGACCTGGATCCGGCCCTTGCGCTTCATCGCGGGCGCCGCGGCTTCCAGGATCTGCGCCGGCAGCAGGGTGCAGCGCCGGACAGCCTCGGCGAGCGACAGCACGCCGAGCTCGCGGACCAGCCAGCCGAACGTCCGCGCGTAGCAGCCGACGCTGCGCGGATGCGTCAAGACGTCGTCGGCGACCGGCCAGGTCTCGCCGGCCTGCCCCGCCAGCGGAACCGCGTCCGAGGCGATCGCGGTGTCGGCGAACAGCAACGAGCGCTGCAACGTCGTCAGGTCCGCAGGATCGGATTCGTCGAGCCAGTCGAAGAGGATCAGCGCGCCGGGATCCGCTTCCCGAAGCTCCGCCAGCCGTGCGGCGTCCGCGACGCGCTCTCCGGTGGCCAGGCAGAGGATGTTCTTCGGCACCATCCCGAGCCGGTGCAGCAGCTCGGGCGCCAGGAACGCCGCACCGATCACCGTCGACGCCGAGCCGTACGGATACGCCTCGGTGGTGACCTGCACGCCGTATCCCCTGGCGCGCTCCACCGCGCCCGCGATGTCGTCGATCATCCGGTTCGAGGTGCTGTTGATGTGGCACATGTGCATGTGCGCCCCGGTCCCGGCCGCCGCCGCGATCACCTCCAGCGCGCCCTCCAGCGAAGTCCCGGGTTCCTCGGTGGATATGAAGCGGGTGTGGGTGAACGTCGGCACGCCGAGCCGCGCGGCCAGCGAGGCCACCGCGAAGTACTCGTCGCGGCCGGAGTCGGGCGCGTAACCGACGAGCACTCCGATGCCGAGGGCGCCGTCGTGGATCTGCTCCTCCAGCAGGTCCAGCACCCGCGCCACGTCGCGGGCGCTGGCGGGCCGACGCCAGTTCGGCGCGCCCTGGTGCTTCGAGAACATGTCGAACGACGCGCCCAGCGCAGCGCCGTCGAGCAGCCGCATCCGGGCCAGCGCCCAGCCCGCGGAGTAGCCGAAGTTGATCGGCCGCCCTTCGGCGGTCGCCTCGGCGTAGGCGGTCCGGACCGGCAGCGCGCCGGCTTCCAGCTCCAGCGCAGTGGTGACGCCGTCGAGGGCCTGCAACCGCAGCCCGGTCACCGTCTGCGCGTGGCTGTGCAGGTCGATGAAGCCCGGCGCGAGCACGCGGTTCGAGACGTCGACGACCACGTCGCCGGTGAGCCGGGCCGCCGAGACGGCCGCGATCCGGCCGCCGCTGATGCCGACGTCGCGCACCGCGTCCAGGCCGGTTTCCGGGTCGATCACCCGCGCGCCCGCCAGGACCAGTTCGAATCGCTGCTCGCCGCTCACCATGCGATGCAGCGTGGAGAAACCTCGTCACGACAACCGCAGAACGATGGATATCTCTGCTCGTTGCGGTTTGAATGTCGGAAAACGACGCCGCCGTCATCCGGCCGTCACGCACGAGGAGGTCGCCCGGTGCTGGACGAAGTGGATCTCGCGCTGGTGGACGCCCTGCAGATCAACCCGCGAGCGAGCTGGACCGCGCTGGCTGAGGTGCTGGAGCTGGCGCCCATCACGCTGGCCCGCCGCTGGCAGCGGCTCACCGACGCCGGCGCGGCCTGGATCACCGTGGCGCTGGGCAACAGCTCGGCGAAGGGCGCGACCGTCGAGTTCGCCTGCGCACCGGGCACCGCGCTGCAGGTCGCCGAGCGGCTCGCCGAACTGCCGCACGTGATCACCGTCGGCGTGACCACCGGCGAATACCAGGTCTTCGCACTGGTCATGGCGCCGACGCTGGGCGCGATCTCCAACGTGCTGCTGCGGACCCTGCCGCTGCCGGAGCAGGTCACCAAGGTCCGCAGCCACGTCTTCGGCAGCACCTTCGGCGGCATCATCTGGCGGCTCGGCGTGATGAACCGCAGCCAGGCCGAGCAGGTCCGCGAAGCGGTCGGGCCGAGGCCGCGCGAGATCCGGCCGTTCGGCGCCGCCGACCGGGCCCTGTTCCTAGCGCTCGGCCACGACGGCAGGCGCAGCTACGCGAGCCTGGCGGTAGAGCTGAACACCTCGCCGCAGGCGGTGAAGCGCCGCCTCGACCGGCTCCGCCGCCACGGCGACATCGCGTTCCGCTGCGACGTGGCCCGGCCGCTGGCGGGCTGGCACGCGATGGCGCTGCTGTGGCTGACGGTTCCCGACACCGAGGTGCAGCGCATCGGCAAATCCCTCGGCGCCTGGCCGGAAACCCGGCACTGCGCGGCGGTGACGAGCCCGACGAACCTGGGCCTGATCGTGGGCCTGCGCTCGCTGAACCACCTGGACGACCTGCTGATCCGGATCGCCCACGAACATCCCGACGCCGAGGTGGTGGACCGGAAGCTGGTCCTGCGGACGACGAAGGTCCACGGCCGGATCCTCGACGACGAGGGCCGAAGCACCCGAGTCGTCCCGGTAGACCCCTGGGCCGCCCTCCCGGCCTGAGGGCTTTGAGCTGCTACGGCGGACTCACGGGTCCGACAGCGTCAACCCGTGCTCATGCGCGTAGATGACCGCGTGCACCCGGGTCCGCAGGCCGAGCTTGGCGAGGATTCGCGCGACGTGCGTTTTCACGGTGCCCTCCTCGATCCACAACGCGCGGGCGATCTCGCCATTGCTCAACCCGCGCGCCACCTGCAGCAGCACTTCGCGTTCCCGAGCGGTCAGCCGCTCGAGATCCGAACCGGCGGGCTGCGGTGAAAGCCGCGCGAAGCGACGCACCAGCCGCCCGGTGACCTGCGGATCGATCAGGCCCTGGCCGCGGTCGGCAGCGCGCACGGCGTCGACGAGGAGCTGCGGATTGTTGTCCTTGAGCAGGAATCCGATGGCGCCGACCCGCAGCGCCTCGAAGAGGTACTCGTCCAGGTCGAAGGTCGTCAGCGCGATGACCGCCGGAACGTGCGGGGAATCTGGCGCGGTGAGCGCCCGGATGACGGCGATCCCGTCCAGCCGGGGCATCCGGATGTCGATCACGGCGACGTCCGGTCGGCGGGACCGCGCCTGCCGGATCGCCTCGGCGCCGTCGGCGGCCTCGGCGACCACCCGCATGCCCGGCGTGGTGTCGAGGACGAGCCGCAGCGCGGACCGCACCGCCGCCTGGTCATCGGCGATCAGCACCCGAATCGTCACCGCGTCGCCCTCTCCGTCGGCAGGGTCGCCCGAACCAGCCAACCGTGCGGCCGCCGGAGCGTGATCAGCAGGCTGCCGCCGAGCAGGTGCGCGCGTTCCCGCATGCCGCGAATGCCGTGCCCCTCGGCGACGAGGTCACGCGACGGGCCATCGTCCTCGACCGCGATCGTGACCTCCTCGGACGCGTACCCGATCTCCACCCTGATCCCGTCGGCGCGGGCGTGCCGGACGGCGTTCGTCAGCGCTTCCTGGGCCAGCCGGTAGCCGCCGTGCTCGACCAACGGCGGCAGTGGCGTGACCTTGCCGTGCCGGACAACGGTGATCGTGCAGTCCGATGTGGACAACCGATCGGCCAATGCCTCGACGTCGGCCAGGGTGGAGCCGCTGGGGTGGTAGTCGTCGCGCAGCGTCTCCAGCAGCTCGCGAACCTCCACCAAAGCGGCTGTCGCGAGGTCGTCGACCGTGTCGAAAGCAGTGCCCGCAGCGGGCGGGAGGTCGCCCAGGGCGTAGGTCGCGGCACCGACCTGCATCCGGATGGCCGTCAGGTGGTGCCCCACCGCGTCGTGCACCTCGCGGGCGATCCGGCCACGTTCCTCGGCCACCGCCCGACTCGCTTCCGCCCGATGCAGCCGGGCCGCCTGCTCGGCACGATCCCGGTGCAACCGCATCGCGTAGCCAACCGCTACCGGAGCGATTCCGGTGATCACCGCCTCGCCGAACAGCTCGCCGCCGAATTGCCCGGCGGGCAGCACCAAGGCGTACATCAACAGCCAGCCCACAGACGCCGCGAACACCAGCGCAACGCGCTGCGGACGGTAGTAAGCGGCCGAGCAGAACGCGATCATCGCCACGAGCTTCCCGGACCAGCCCGGCAACGACGATCCGGCCAGCACGACGACGGCTGCGACGACAGCGACGGCCAGCGGCAGCCTGCGGCGCAACGCCAGCGGTGCCGCGACAGCGAGGCTGAAACCAGCAACCGCGAGCACCGGTGCCGCGCCCTGCGACATCGCCGCGGCGGCCACGACCACGGCAGCCATCCCGGCCAGCACGGCGTCTTGAGCGGTCGGGCCGAGGCGACGCCACAAGCGCCCAGGGGGCGAGGCCGACAGCCCCGCCCCCGACATGCGCACACTCATCAGATGTTTGTAGCCGATCAAGCGGCTGAGCAGTGCGCGTCTGGAGGCGGCAGCTCACCGGCGGTCAGGTAGCGGTGCACGTGGTCCCGAACGCACCGGTTCCCGCCCAGGTAGAGCGCGTGGTTCCCGTCTGCGGGGAGGTACCGGGCACCGGGCAGCTGCGCGGCCAGTAGCCGGCCGTGTTCCGGCGGCGCGCCACCATCGTTGCTGCCGTTGGCGATCAGGACCGGCGGCAAGCCCGGTGCCGGCCGGAGCGGATGCGGCGGGAAGAGCCCGGTTCGCGGCAGCCCGGCGCACCTGCCGACAGTGGTCCAGAGCATGCCCCAGCCCAGCCGCGGCGCCACCTCGGCGCGAAGCCTGGTCTCGATGCGCTTCATATCGTCGTGGCCGGTGCGGTAGGCGAGATCCGCGCACGTCGTGATCCCCATCAACGCCGCTCCGGGCACGTCCGGTTGCGGAGGCAGTGCCGATGGCGGAGCGAACGCGGTCGCATCGCCGGAGTCCGCAGCGGCCAGGGCGGTGGCCAACGCGGGCCAGTTGTCCTCCCGACGCACCTTCTCCCCGGTCGACGCGACGATCCGCTCGGCACCGACGACGACGTCCGGGCCAGCCCCGGGAGCGGGGATCGGTTCCCGCGCCGCCTCGGCGAGCAGGTTGTCCCATGTGGACAGAACATCCCGGCCCGCCAACGCGCAGCTGGATTCCGCCTGGCACCAGTCGGCGAACCGCTGCAGGTTGTTCTCGAGCGTCGCAGCCTTGGGCGCGACCCAGTCGTACAGCTCGCGGCTGATGTGCTCGCCCACGCTGTCCAGGTACATCCGCCCGACGTGCCCGCCGAACAGCTCCGCATAGGCCTGGCCGTACATGGTGCCGTAGGAGTTGCCGAAGTAGTTGAGTTTGGACTCGCCCAACGCCACGCGGATGGCATCCAGGTCGTGGGCCACCTCCCAGGAGTTGAGGTTGCCGCGCAGCGGGCCCAACGCGGGCGCGCAGGCCTCGGCGAAGCGGCGATTCGCCAGCGCGTACTCCCCGTACGCCTCGCGATCCGGGGGCGGCAACTCGGCCGCGAACGGCATCGGCTCCGGGCACGTCACGCCGCTGCTCTCTCCCATGCCCCGGGGATCGAAGAGCACCACGTCGAACCAGTTGGTCAACTCGTCGAACTGGCGTTGCACGGTAGGCAGGGCGAAGAGCACCGGATTCGGCCCACCGGGGTTGACCACCAGCGTGCCGAGCTTGGTCGCCTGATCACGGGCGGGCAGCTTCCCCAACCCGATCTCGATCTGCGCTCCCCCGGGCTGCGACCAATCCGCGGGAACGGCGATCTCGCCGCACTGCAGGCCGTCTAAGCAGTCCCGCCAGGCAACGGAATCCCCGGTCGCCGGTGGCGGCTGGGCCGATGCCGAACCCGCCACCACCCCGCCGAGCACGGCGACGGCACCGAGCAAACTCGCGATCTTCGTCTTCATGCCGCCAAGCCTGGCCGCCCGAACAGCAGCCGGTCGTCAGCCTTCCGGCAGATCTTTCCACCAAGCGGGGTCGCGAGTACTTTTCGACGCTATAGAGCCTGTTTTGGATGTGGTGACGTGCGGATGTGATAACGCGGGCGTTTTGTCTTTGAAGCGGCGCAGCCGCTTAGCCCACCTACGCGACCGGCACCGCCGCGGGTTCTCAGAGGCCTTCTCGCGAGGACAGCCCCGACGTGGTGAATTGGTCATTCATGATGTCGGGGATCCCACAGCGAGAAGGCGCCTGAGGTTCCGCCACCCGCACCGCCACGCAGATCGAGTTTGGAAACAGCCTCTATAGCAACAAAAAGCACTCACGAGCCCTGATGCGGAGGACGGCGCTCACGATTCGTCCGCGACGCCTAGTTCGTAGGCGTGCAGCGTGTCGATGAACATCCGCCGCTGCTCCGGCGTCAGCGGCGCGAGCGCGTTGCGCCATGCCGTGGCGCCGCGGGCCAGCCAGCCGTCGATCGCGGGCAGCATCTCGTCGGTGATGCTGACGATCCGGCGCCGCCGGTCCGCCTCGTCCTCCCGCCGCTCCACGACGTGTTTGCGGCTCAGCTCGCCGACCATCAGGCTCACCGTCGTCGGCGCCACCTCCAGCCTGGTGGCCAGCTCGTTCACCGTCATCGGCCCGTCGAAGAGCAGGTAGGACAGCAGCGAGAGGTGCCGCGGCGCCAGCGCGAGCGACTGGAGCTCGTCGGGGATCCGCAGCCGTTTGGCGCGTCCGACGAGCCTCGGCATGAGCAGCAGCAGCGCCCGGATCGCATCGTCGACGCCGGGATCGCGGTCTTTCGTTGACATCCACCACGTCCAACCAATAGCTTTGTTTACAAAGAGGTTTTGTTTTCAAAGCAAAACCGCTCCTCTATCGATGCTACGACGACCTAAGGGGCCGACGATGCCGCACTTCACCGTGAAACTGCACGAAGAGATGCTCGACGGGAACGCCGAGCGAAAGCTCATCCAAGCCCTGACCAACGCCGCGACCAAGACGTACGGGGAGGACTTCAGGCCGCTGGTGGCCGTGGAACTGTTCGGAATCCCCCGCCACCGCTGGGGTTCCGGCGGAGCGCCGGCGACGCGAGAAGCCGTGCAGGTCACCTTGAACATGCGCGAAGCAGGCCTGACCCGGCTCGACCCGGCGGTGCTGATCACGTCGATAACCGAAGCGGCAACAGAGGTCTTCGGCGACCAGATCCGGGAAGACGTGACCGTGCACCTGGTCGGAGTGCCGCCGGGGCGCTCGGGAGTCGGCGGCGAAGTCGCCTGACCTCCTACCGACCCGAAGTCCGGGCGACTTCGAGCCCGGCCAGCATGGCGTCGAGTGCGAAGTCGAAGCGAGAGTTCGAGCCCTGCCGCCGCTCAACACGAGCGGCGGCCTCGGCCAACAGCGGAAACTCCGCGGCGTCCACATCGGACAGATGCCGCACCTTTTCGGAAGCCTCCCGCCGACCGCCGGTCACAACGTGCCCGACGACGAAGCCGGTCAACGAGTGCAGCACGTCCAACCCGACATCCAACGGAAAACCCGTGGCACGCAACGCGCCGAGCGCATCCTCCATCATCCGCAGGTTCCGCGAGGTGACGGCGGGCCCGCTGGTCACGACCGGCATCAACGGCAATGTTCGCCCTAGGAGCCACGGCGGCCCTAATGAACTTAACCCTCACAGGAGGCGAGTACACAAAAGTAATCCCATCCCTCTACGTAACCCTAGGAACCCTCCCGGCAATAGCAGGCCTAGCAGCCATCACGGTCCTCTGGCGCCAAAAAAGCCCGCCCCCCCAGACCAACCCGGAGCAGCGGGACGATTGATGGCTCGGCCCCGAACCGGCGAGAGAGGAGACGGTCGCGCCGCCGAAAAACGGCGGGAGACGACCGCCTCCGCCCACTGGATCGACAACCGGGGGTCGCCGAACCCGTTCAGACCCCGGACAGTCCCAGCTCCTGCAACACCTGTCTGGCCGCGCTCGGGATGGGTTCCATGATCTCGCAGGTGCGGGAGTCGGCGATCCGGCGGGCCGTCTCGCTGAGCGGCCCACCGGCGATGATCACCGCGTCGGCGCCGTCCGCCGCCGTGCACTGGTCGACCGCCGCCGCCAGTTCGGTGAACTGCCGCTCGGGGTCGGCCGCCAGTACCAGCGGCTCCGACTCGGTCAACCGGACCCCGGTGAATCCCTCGGACATCCGGTGTTCGGCGACCTGAGCGGTGAGGGAGTCCAGCAACAGGGGTGTGCTGGTGGCCATGCCGAACCGGCGTCCCGCCTGGCCCGCGGCGCGGATGGCGGCCTGACCGATGCCGACGACCGGCAGGTCGAGCTCCTCGTCGAGCCGACGGCGGCCCGGGTCCCCGATCGCGGCGACGATCACGGCGAGATACCGGTGACCTCCCTCCTCGGCGGCATCCAGCGCCCGCAGCACGGCATCACGAACGTAGCTCTCGGACTCCTTCAGTGCCGCCGGGTCGACGATCATCGACGGGCCGGCGGCCGCCGTGATCCCGTCCACGTCAAGCCCGCTGCCGCGCAGCGATCTCGCGGCGAGCGCGCGCATCATCTCGGTGGTGGCCCGGTTGGTGTTCGGATTGACCAGGAGTGCCCGTCCGGTCTCAGGCGTGGACAATCTGCTCGTCCTCCTCCATCGGCTTGCCGAAGGTCTCCGGCGGGAACTGGACCGCGATGCCGAGAATCACGAACAGCGCGGCCAGCATCGCGAACATGCCGGTCAGGCCGCTGGCGTCGAAGACGAAGCCGGACACCAAGGGGAACAGGCCGCCGGACAGCGACCCCATCGCCAAGATGATCGAGGTTCCGATGCCCCGAACCCGGGTCGGGTAGAGCTCCGGGGCGAACAACCAGATCGTGGTGTTCAGGATGATCAACGCGAAGTTGAACAGGAAGCCGAAAACGAGCACCAGAACGATGTTGCTGGAGAACATGGCGATCGACAGACCGGCCAGGCAGCCGAGTACGGCACCGCCGGTGAGCATCTTCTTGCGGGGCAGCCGGCTGGCGGCGAATGCCGCGACGATCGCGCCGGCCAGCGAACCGGACTGCATCAGCAGAGTGAAGCCCAGGCTGGAGGTGAGGTTGTAGCCGGTGGCCACCAGGATCGTGGGCATCAGGGTCAACATCGAGATCTGTGCGGCGTAGGACATGCACACGGCCACGGTGAGCAGCAAGGTGCGGCGCAGCAGTCGGCCCCGCAGCACGGCGCGCCAGTCCGAGCGAGGCTGCCGCCCTGGCTCCTGCGCGCCGGTTTGGGTCAGAAACCGCTCCGGGTTCTCGATCGGTCCGCTCAGCTGGCCCCGGGCCAGCCGGTTGATCACGACGTTGGCTTCGTCGATCCGCCCGCTGGCGGCCAGGAACCGGGGAGTCTCCGGCACGTAGCGACGGAAGAACATGATCAGGATGGCCGGCAGGAACAGCAGACCGAAGATCCAACGCCACTTGTCCGGGCCATCGAAGATCGCGAACACTAGGATGCCGAAGAGCGGCGCCAGCATGTTCCCGAGACCGGCCGCGGTCACGTTGATCAGTCCGACCGCGGTGCCGCGGTGCCGGGCGGCGAAGAACTCCGCCATCATGATGACTGCCACCGAGATCTCACCGCCGAGCCCGAAACCGACGATGAAGCGGCCCGCCGCCAGCACCGCGTAGTTCGGTGCCAGGGCGCACAGCAACGAACCGCAGGCGAAGACGATCAGGTTGACCATCAGCATGGTGCGCCGGCCCAACCGGTCGATGATCACGCCCGTGACCAGCCGCCCCAGGGCGGTCGCGGTAAAGGTCATCGTGTTGAGGAAGCCGATCTCGGCCCCACCGAGCCCCCAGGACTCCTTCAACACGGGACCGGTGAGGCCGACCGCGTTCTGCTCCAGGGCGTCGAACCAGATGCCGAGGAGGACCATGAACAAGATCTGCTTGTGCGCACTGGTGACGCCGATTCGGTCGTAAGCGTTCTCGATCTGATCGGAGAACGTGACCTTGCCGTCGGGCGATCGTTGAGACCACCCGGATGCCCCGGATGCCGTTTCCACAGCGCTACCTCCGATGCGTCGTCGCATGATGAGGGCCGTCCGCAGACGGCCGGCGACAGAACTGAGCCCAAAGAATTCCGCAATACGGAATAATCATCTTGAATCGCGAAAGGGAGCTGAAGCGTAACCCAACAAGCGCTCGTTCACCAGTACGAGCACCGAGCGGAAAGAGCGCCCGGTACGCCGACCCCAGATCTCCGAAGTTCGGGCTCCGCACAGGCGCCGCACTGCCGCCTCAACACCGACGCCGTAGCGGCCGCCGTGCACGATGCCGTCGCCCGGTCCTACCGCGACCACCACGCACTCATCGCCGACGCGGTAGCCGAAGCCCAATGGCAAGACCACGCCGGACAGCACACCCAGCAAACCGAACTCGCCGGCGTCGAGGCCAAGATCGCCAAGACCAACGGCAAGATCGACCGCTACCTCACCGCGTTCGAAAACGGCACCCTCAATGACGAACTCGTCGGCCAGCGCCTCGCCGGCCTACGCGCCACCGGCAAGCAACTGGCCACCCGACGCGACGAACTGGCCGCTGCGCTCGACGCTCAACCCAAAACCGAAGACGAGCACCGGCGACACCGAAGGCCACCCACACCCGAAGGCCACGATCACAACGGAGAGCCGCAGGCGCGACCCCATTGAACAGCCAAGACAGGAACGCTGGTCAACGACCAGGCCGGGAACGCTCCTCGGGCAAGGAGCCGACGAAAGGCAACCCCCGCACCGTGGGGGGGGTTGGGGGGCTCGGCCCCCCAAAATGATCCGAGAACGAGAAAGGCGAGCGCCCTATGCGAGCACTCGCCTTCCACGAAGTGGAGGTGCCGGGAATCGAACCCGGGTCCTCCGTCGCCTCACCAAGACTTCTCCGTGCGCAGTCCGCTGTGTCTCTGCTCGGCTTCACCGGTCCCGCGAACTAGCCGGTGTGACAAGCCCAGTCGCTGTTCGATGTCCCACCAGGTCCCGCGACCGGACCTGGCGGTGAGAGCCTCCTAAATGATGCCGGATCCCGGGTCGGAGGCGATCCCGGTCCGACAGAGTCGCTCCTCGCTCAGGCGGCGAGGGCGAACTCGCGCTGACTCTTGTCGGCGCTTATTCAATTGCGGCGACTCTCACGGTGGTCTCCCGCCTGCACCGGCACGCTTCCCTTGGATCAACGTACGGAGTCGAAACCGTTCACCCCCTTGCTACCGGCTCGGCTTTCGAACCGGTGTACATCAGCATAACGCCTCGCCTCCCGGCGATCATTCCCATATCCCTTAAACGATCAAGTTCCGAGCCCGAGCAGCCGGGACGGCGTGTCGTGCAGCACGGCGCGCAGGAAGTCCGCGCCGAGGCGGTCCTCGGCTTCGGCCCAGCTCTCGATGGCCGCGAGCTGCTCGGCGTACGGGTACGGGATGTTCGGGAAGTCGGTGCCCAGCACGATCCGGTCGGGGTGCGCGGCCAGCCTGGCCGACCAGTCCGCGGGCAGCGGCGCGATCCGTTCGGTGAACGCGACTCCGACCATCGTGGTGTCGAGGTGCACGCCCGGATAGCGATCCACCAGATCCAGCGCCGCCTCGTAGTCGGGCATGCCCGCGTGCGCCAGCACCGCGACCAGCCGCGGGTGGCGCCGCAGCACGCCCTCGAACACGTCGAGCCCGGTGTGCTCGCCCTTCAGCGGACCGTCGCCGCAATGCACCACGGCAGGCACGCCTGCCTCCGCGAGCAGGCCCCACGCCGGATCGAGCAATTCGTCGCGCGGGTCGAAAGCGCCGACCTGGACGTGCACCTTCACGCACCGTGCGCCGGCGTCGAGCGCTTTGGCCAGGTATTCCGCGACCGTGGGTTCCGGGAAGATCGTCGCCGTCGGCACCGCGTCAGGCGTGCGCTCGGCGAAGTCGAGCACCCAGTCCGTCAGCCAGGCCGCCATGTCCGGCCGGTGCGCGTAGACCAGCGGCGCGAAGGTCGTCACCCCGAGATCGCGGAGCGCCTGGATCCTGATCTCCTCGGCGTGCCGGTAGTGGATCGGCCATTCGAAGCCGTAGTTCGTGTCCGCCTCGTCGAAGTAGGCCCAAACCTTGCGCAGGACCCGTTCCGGCAGGAAATGCGTGTGGATGTCGACCAGCCCGGGCAACCCGAGTTCGGCCGCCCAGGCCGGCACATCCGCGTCGCTGCGGGGCGGCACTACCGCATGCCCTTGCGTGCCCGGCCGATCGCCTTCTGCATCTCGCGGTCTGCGTCGCGCTTGGCCAGATCCTGCCGCTTGTCGTGCGCCTTCTTGCCTCGCGCGAGGGCGAGTTCGACCTTCGCCTTCCCGTCGCTGAAGTACAGCGTCATCGGGATCAGGCTCAGCCCGCTCTCCTTGATCTTGCCGATCAACCGGATGATCTCGTGCTTGTGCAGCAACAGCTTGCGGGAGCGGCGCGGCTCGTGGTTGGTCCACGTGCCCTCGGTGTACTCCGGGATGTGCACGTTGCGCAGCCAGACCTCGCCGTCGTCGACGGTGGCGAAGCCGTCGACCAGCTGTGCCTTGCCCTGCCGCAGGCTCTTGACCTCGGTACCGGTCAGCACGATGCCGGATTCGTAGGTGTCCAGCACCGCCCAGTCGTGCCGCGCCTTGCGGTTCTGCGCGATGACCTTGCGGCCGCGTTCCTTCACCATACGAACAACTCTAGCTTTCGTGTCACGTGACTTTCGGTGCCGCGGTTCGCGGGCGCGAACCGCGGCACTGCCATCCCGCTACAGCCGGACGTACAGGCGGAGCGTGACGTAACCGGTGACGGCCGAGACCGCCGCCGCGACGAGCAGCAGGATCGGCGAGATCAGCGCGATGTCGCCCCACTCGATGTTGGGGATGATGCCCGTGCCGAACACCGGCGACATGACCCGGTCGATGAAGGTGGCCTTGGAGATCAGCAGGCCGATGATCGCCAGGAACGCGCCGATGAGGCCGGAGACCACGGCCTCCAGGAGGAACGGCAGCTGCGTGTACCAGCGGGTGGCGCCGACGAGCCGCATGATGCCGGTCTCGGTGCGCCGGGTGAACGCCGACAGCTGGATGGTGTTGGAGATCAGCAGCAACGCCGCGAGCGCCTGCACCAGCGCGATCGAGAACGTCGCGTTGCGGATCCCGTTGAGCACGTCGAACAGCCGGTTCAGGTATTCGGCCTGGTCGACGACGCTGTCCACGCCGGGCCGCCCGCTGAACTGCTGCTGCAGCGCCGGGAAGCGCTCCTGGTCGGACAGCTTGACGCGCAGCGAGGCGGGCATCGCCTCGGCGCGGGCCACGTCGCGCAGTTCAGGCTGCGATTCGAAGACCTTGTTGAAGTTCTCGAACGCCTTCTGCCGGTCCTCGTAGTTCACCGACTCGACGCCGGGGACCTTCTTCAGGTCGGCCATGATGTTCGCGCACGGCTGCTGGGTGCAGTCCTTGTCGTTGGCGCTGACATCGTCGGTCATGAACACCACGACCTCGACGCGGTCCTGGTAGGTCTCCTGCATCTTGTCGATCATCCGGACCACGAGGAGACCGCCGCCGAGCAGGCCGACCGAGATGGCGGTCGTCAGGATCATCGCGATGGTCATCGTCACGTTGCGCCGAAGGCCGTTGACGACCTCGCTGAATACGAAGCTCGCGCGCATCTTGTGTCAGCTTTCCTGCCGGTCGGGGGTGTTGTCCTCAGGTGCGGGTCGGGCGCTCTCGGGGGGAGCTAGCGGCCGACGCCGTAGACGCCGCGGGCATCGTCGCGGATGACCCGGCCGAGGCTGAGCTCGACGACGCGGCGCCGCATCGAGTCGACGATGGAGTGGTCGTGGGTGGCCATGACAACCGTGGTGCCGGTGCGGTTGATCCGCTCCAGCAGCAGCATGATGTCCTGGCTGGTGTCGGGGTCGAGGTTCCCGGTGGGCTCGTCGCAGAGCAGCACCAGCGGCCGGTTGACGAACGCCCGCGCGATCGCCACGCGCTGCTGCTCACCACCGGAGAGCTCGTGGGGCATCCGGTCGGCCTTGCCCTCGAGTCCCACCAGCTGCAGCACCTGCGGCACCACGCGGCGGATGTCGTTGCGGGGCTTGCCGATCACTTCCAGTGCGAAGGCGACGTTCTCCGCGACGGTCTTGTTGTTCAGCAGCCGGAAGTCCTGGAACACGCAGCCGATGCGCTGGCGGAGCCGGGGGACGCGGCGCCGCGGCAGTTTGGCGACGTTCCAGTCGGCGACGAAGACCTGTCCGCGGGTCGGCACGTCCTCGCGCAGCAGCAGCCGCATGAACGTCGACTTACCGGACCCGGAGGGCCCGATGAGGAACACGAACTCGCCCTTTTCGATGCCCACCGAGACATCGTCGAGAGCGGGCCTGGTCGACGTCTTGTACGTCTTGGACACGTGCTCAAGGCGGATCACGGGGCGTGAGTTTACCTGCGACCGTTAGGGGGACATCACTCACCCGGACCGGCGGCGGAACCGTCGATCACCTGCGACTTCGTCGCCGGTCAGGGCCCTGGCTCGCGGTATTGGTCAGGCCACGCTGTGCTGCTGGCGACGCCAGCGGATGCCGGCCTCCAGGAACCCGTCGATGTCGCCGTCGAGCACCGCGTCGGGGTTGCCGACCTCGTGCTCGGTGCGCAGGTCCTTGACCATCTGGTAGGGGTGCAGCACGTAGGAGCGCATCTGGTTGCCCCAGCTCGACCCGCTGTCCTTGAGGGCGTCGAGCTCGGCGCGCTCCTCTTCCTTCTTGCGGGCCAGCAGCTTGGACTGGAGAACGCGCATCGCGGCGGCCTTGTTCTGCAGCTGCGACTTCTCGTTCTGGCAGGACACCACGATGCCGGTCGGGATGTGCGTGATCCGGACGGCGGAGTCGGTGGTGTTCACGCTCTGCCCGCCGGGGCCGGAGGAGCGGAAGACGTCGACCCGGATGTCCTTCTCCGGGATGTCGACGTGGTCGGTCTCCTCCACGACCGGCAGCACCTCGACGCCGGCGAAGGAGGTCTGCCGCCGCCCCTGGTTGTCGAACGGCGAGATGCGCACCAGCCGGTGCGTGCCCTGCTCGACGGAGAGCGTGCCGTAGGCGTAGGGGGCGTTGACCCGGAACGTCGCCGACTTCAGGCCGGCTTCTTCGGCGTAGGAGGTGTCGTAGACCTCCGCCGGGTAGGAGTGCCGCTCGGCCCAGCGCAGGTACATGCGCATCAGCATCTCGGCGAAGTCGGCCGCGTCGACGCCACCGGCCTCGGCGCGGATGGTCACCATCGCCTCGCGCTGGTCGTACTCGCCGGAGAGCAGGGTGCGCACCTCGAGTGCTTCGAGGTCCTTCCGGAGGCGGTCCCGCTCCTCGTCGGCCTCGGACAGCCCGGCCGTGTCGCCTTCGTCCTCGCTGAGCTCGTAGAGCACTTCGAGGTCTTCGACGCGCTGCCGCAGTTCGGTGATCTTGCGCAGTTCGGCCTGCCGGTGCACGAGCTGGCTGCTGACCCGCTGCGCGTGTTCGACGTCGTCCCACAGGTCCGGCTTGGCGGCCTCGGCCTCGAGCTCGCCGATATTGGCGCGCAGGGCATCCAGATCCATCACGCTCTCGATGCCTTCGAGGGTGTTGGAGAGTTCCTTGAGCGAGGCAGCGACGTCGGGATTCACAGTGCTCAGCGTACTTCACCGGGCACGGGCCGCCCACGAGGACGGCCCGTTTCCAGTCGGAGCGGTTTTGGCCGTTTCGTGACCGCCACCACTCATGACTGTTCGGCCCCGGGGTGGTTCAGTCCGGAATCGAGTCCAGCAGCTTGATGATCGCCCGGTTGTAGGAAACGGTGAAGTCCGCGGCGGCCTTCTCGTACGGATCGGTCGCGGCCTTGGCCGCGTTCTTCGCCTCGTCCATCTTCACCGCGTACTGGGTGCGGGCCGACTCGACCAGCCCGGAACGCTGCTTCGGCGTCAGGGAACCCGAGTAGACCAGGCGGAGGATCAGCGGGCTGCGGACGTTGTCCGGTCCCGGCTCGGTGTTCAGCCACGACTTGAAGGCGCGCTTGCCGGCGGCCGTGATCGCGTACTGCTGGCTGGAGCGCGGGCCCTGCTTGCCGAGGCGCAGCAGGCCGGCGTCGGTCAGCGCGGGCAGCTCGCGGTAAACCTGGCTGCGGGTCACGCTGAAGAACCCTCCGAAGCGCTCGGTGGCGGCCGCAACCAGCTGGCCACCGGTCTTCGGACCTTCGTGCAGTAGTCCCAACAGGGCAGCGGATGTCGCATTCAGCTCGGTCACATCTGCCACGGTGCCATGCCACCGCTTCGCTGTCCACAGTGGTCCCCAGTTCTGTCCACAGTGGTTGCAGTGGACTGGTCCAAGTGGACGAACGGTTGCGCCATTGGCGCGCGCTCCGGACGACTGGCGCGGTGGCGGCGGCGGACACGGGGCGCACACGCGGGCGGCCGGACGTCTGCACGTATTGCGACGAGCATTCCCGCGGTTCGCCTGGATGGGGGGTCTTCCTGGCGCAATGAGGTGCTATCACGTTCTGGAGCTGCCCAACTACGACAGGTGACACGCACCCTGCACTTGGCCGACCAGTCGGCGGCCGATGAGGGGCCGGTTCAGGAGGTGCGGAGCGTGCATCGCAGTTGGTTGCGTACCAAGGTCAACGAGAGCAAGACCAAGATGACCAACAAGGTCACCGAGCAAGCGAAGCGGGCCAAGGCACTGGTGCCCATGCAAAGAGAAGGCGACGCGGATGCCTGCATGGTGTGTGGCCGAGCGATGCGCCCGACGGGCGTGGTCCGTGGAGAGGGAAGGGTCTGCTCCCCGACGTGCGCCCGCCAATGGGCCAAAGGCCTCTCATAGAGAATGCCCTGAGCAAACGGAAAGCCCCCGACCGAAGTCGGGGGCTTTCCGTTTGAATAGTAGCGGGGACAGGATTCGAACCTGCGACCTCTGGGTTATGAGCCCAGCGAGCTACCGAGCTGCTCCACCCCGCGCCGTCTGCGTTTTTCTGTTGTACGGAGTACTTTACACACCCCCAAAACCCCCGGAACAAGGGGGGCCCCAAAACCCAAAACCCCCCACCCCACCAGCCAAAACCCGAAGAACCCCAGCAGAGGGACAGCGGAGAGCCAACAGAGGACCAACGACCACCGAACGCCCCCAAGCACCCAGCCCCGCCCAACGCAACGCAAGAGCCCATCGCAAGTCTCCGCATCCAGCCCCACGTCAGAACCAAAGGGCTGGTCCGGAATCCAGGCCGGGAACGCTCCCCAAGCAAGGAGCCGACGCGAAGCGACCACCGCACCGTGGGGGTCTACGGGGGCTCGGCCCCCGTATGGGAATTAGAACAACGGGAAAAAGCCCCCGACGTCAGTCGGGGGCTTTGACCATTCAAATGGTAGCGGGGACAGGATTCGAACCTGCGACCTCTGGGTTATGAGCCCAGCGAGCTACCGAGCTGCTCCACCCCGCGTCGTTGTGTCACCAACCTTACGGGTCGGTGAACCATAGTGCAAATCGCCTGACCCCAAAAGTGACGCACGTCATTTCCACTCGAGCGGACGCCGGAAAAAAAGACGGGGCGGGGACCGCCTGCGCGGTCCCCGCCCCGGTTGCCGATGCCGATCAGCCGCCGCTGCCCTGGGCCTGCTCGAAGCGCTTGATCGCGTCGTCGAGCTGCTGGTAGGCCGAGCCGAGGTCGGCGAAGTTGCCGGACTGCTGGGCCTTCCGGACGTGCTCCAGGGCCGCCCGGATGTCGGTGACCGCCTGGGACAGCTGGGGGCTGCCGGGGGTCTGCTGCGGGGGCTGCTGGCCCTGGGCCGGCGGCGGCTGCTGGCCGTTCTGGCCCGGGTTGGTGGCCTGTCCGGCGCCCGAGCCGAACACCTGCTCCAACGCTCCGGACAGAGTTTCGGAGAAGCCGACCTTGCCGCCGAAGGACACCAGCACTCGGGCCAGCTGCGGGTAGGAGTTCTGCTCGTTGCGCTGGATGTAGATGGGTTCGACGTACAGCAGGCCGCCGGCGACCGGCAGGGTCAGCAGGTTGCCGAAGATCGCGGTCACGTTCGGGTTGTTGAACAGCGTCCGGTTCTCGGTGACCGCCGGGGTCGACTCCATCTGGTTCTGGACCTGGTTCGGGCCCGGTGTCGAGTTGTTGGTCGGCAGCCGCAGCACCGTGAGCTTGCCGTAGTTGTCGGGCTCGGAGGACGCCGACACCCAGGCCGCCAGGTTCTCGCGGCGCAGTGCGGTGAGCGCGCTGGTCAGCTGGAACTGCGGCTGGCCCTGTTCTCCGACCTGGGCGAGCACGTAGTACGGGGGCTGCTGCCCTTCGGCGTTGGCGGCGCTGCCGCCGCGGCCGGTCGGGTCGGACGGCACTTGCCAGAAGGTCTGGTTCGAGAAGAAGTCGCCCGGGTTGTCGACGTGGTACTGGGTGAGCAGCGTGCGCTGCACCTTGAAGATGTCCTCCGGGTACCGGAAGTGGTCGCGCAGCTCCTGGCTGATCGCGCTCTCCGGCTTGACCACGCCGGGGAAGACGCCTTCCCAAGCCTTGAGCACCGGGTCCTTGTCGTCGACCGAGTAGAGGTCCACGCTGCCGTCGTAGGCGTCGACGGTCGCCTTCACCGAGTTGCGGATGTAGTTGATCTGCTGGTTGGGCTGCCGCTCGACGCCGGTGAGGGTGTCGTTGGTGGCCTCGCCGAGCTCGGTCAGCTCTGCGTACGGGTAGTTGTTCAGCGTGGTGTAGCCGTCGACGATCCACTTGATCTTGCCGCCGACCACGGCCGGGTACGGGTCGCCGTCGAGCTTGAGCCACGGCGCGACCTTCTGCACCCGCTCCCGCGGGTTCCGCTCGTAGATGATCTTCGAGTCGTCGCCGATCGCGCCGCTGAACAGGAAGTTCCGCTCGCCGTAGTAGGCGGCGAACACCGCGCGCTGGAACAGGCTGCCGACCGGGACACCGCCGGCGCCGGTGTAGGTGTACTGCTGCTGGTCGGTGTCGTACTCGCGGGGCGCCTCGCCCGGGTTGCCGCCGACGATCGCGTAGTCGTTGCGGCCCACCAGCTCGCCGTAGTACACCCGCGGCTGCTCGACCGGGATCGCGCCCTGGCCGTTGTTGGCCACGTCGCTGATCTGGAACACCGGGTAGCCGCCCTGGGTGGCGCCCTCCTTGAACGTGGAGTCGACCCGGTCGGCCGGCGCGGCGACGAAGCCGTTGCCGTGCGTGTAGACGGTGTGCCGGTTGATCCAGTTCTGCTGGTTGACGGCCAGGCCGTCGGTGTTGATCTCGCGCAGGGCGACCAGGTAGTCCCGCAGCTGGCCGTTGGCGTCCCGGTACCGGTCGACGTCCAGCTTGTCGGTGAACCCGTAGAAGTTGTACTGCTGGGTCAGCTGGGTGAACGTCGGGGCCAGCACGTTCGGGTCGAGCAACCGGATGTTCGGGATGGTGCCCTTGTCCGCGGCCACCTCGGCCGGCTGCAGCTGGGTGCGGCCCGGGTAGTCGACGAACTGGACGTTGGGCTCACCGATGTTGAAGGCCGACTTCGTCGCCTCCAGGTTGCGCTCGATCGACTGCGCCTCCCGCTCGTTCGCGTTGGGGCGCACCGAGAACTGCTCCATCAGCGCCGGCCACACCGCGCCGACCACCACGCTGGAAAGCACCAGCAGCACCGTGGCCAGGGCCGGGATCTGCAGGTTCTTCAGGAAGATCACCGCGAAGAACGCGATCGCGCAGAACACCGCGATGCACATCAGGATCAGCTTCGCCGGCATCACCGCGTTCAGGTCGGTGTAGCTGGCACCGGTGAACAGCGGGTTGCGCTGCGACAGCAGCAGGTCGTAGCGGTCCAGGAAGTAGTCGACCGCCTTGAGCAGCACGAACAGGCCCGCCAGCACGGCCAGCTGGACCCGCGCCGGCATGGACAGCTGGCCGGAGCGGCCGGCCAGCCGGATGCCGCCGAAGATGTAGTGCGTGATCAGCGCGCCGATGAAGGACACGGTTGTCGCGATGAACGCCCACGACAGCAAGAACCGCCAGAACGGCAGCTCGAAGGTGTAGAAGCTGATGTCGTGGCCGAACTCGGGATCGACCTGCCCGAACGGCACGCTGTTGAGGAACAGTTGGAGGGTCTGCCAGTCGGCCTGCGCGGCGAGGCCGCCGATCACGCCCACCACGATCGGCAGCCCGAGCCCGAAGAGCCGGGAGCGTTCGGTGGCCACCGTGCGGTACCGGGCCAGCGGGTCGTCCGGGCCGCTGACCGGCACGAACACCGGCCGGTTGCGGAAGGCCAGCCACAGGTTCAGGGCCAGCACGCCGCCGAGGAAGACCGCCGCGGCCACTCCCAGTCCGGCGCGGGACAGCAGTTGGGTGGTGAAGACCTGCCGATAGCCGACCTCACCGAACCACAGCCAGTCCACGTAGGTGCCCAGCATTCGCGATCCGGCGATCAGGGCGACCAGCACGATGCCGCCAAGGATCAGCAGGATCCGGCTTCGCCGGGACAGTTTCGGCATTCCTACCGGGGGCCGCATGGCCACAACGCACGCTCCTGGTGACGATCAGCAGGCCTGGGACGGTACCGGTGGCCGGCCGCCCTCGTGATGTTCAACTCTACGACCCCATCGGGAAGTTCCTGGAAGCGGCTTCGCGAACTGGATTAAGCGGACATCTTTCGCAGGTCATCGGATCGGCCGGCGGCGGCCGCCGGGCCCGGCGGTGCGACCATGACGACATGCCACCGGAGACCCCCGAGGACCTGACCGCGGCGCTGCCGTCGGCCGCCCGCGAGATCGAGGAGTTCGTCCACGCCGCGGGCTGGGACCAGCCCACCCAGGTGTTCGCCCTCGTGTCCACCAGCCAGCTGCTGGCCGCCGAACCCGGGCTGGCCGACCAGCTCGACCCGGCCTCGCCGCTGACCCCGATCGCGCAGGAAGCGCTGCCGGCCGAAGACCTCGCCGAGGCGTTGAGCGGCATCGTGTGGCCGGAGCAGGTGACCGGCTGCGCGGTGGTGCAGGAGATCGTGGTGCTGCCGCCGGAGGCGGAGGCAGAGCTGCCCGGCGACACCGAGCAGGACCGGCAGATCGCCGCCGAGCACCCGGACCGCCACGAGGCGCGGCTGGTCGCGGCGGTGCTGCGGGACGGCGGCGAGACGTGCGTGATGCGCCTGCGCGCGTCCGACGCGGAAACCGGTGGCGAGCTCATCCAGGACCCGTCGCTGGCCCCGAACCTGCTCACCGCGCTCCACGCCACCTTCGCGGACTGACCTGGTTCCGGTGGAGATCGGCGTGCTGATCTCCACCGGGAACGCCGTCGCTGATCAGCAGCTGGCGGGCACTTGGCCGCCGCGGAGGGCGTCGAGGGCCTTGGTCGCGTCGTCGAGGTTGGCGACCTTGGCCAGCTGCAGCCCGTCCGGCGCCTGGGTCTTGGCCTCGGCGCAGTTGCCCGCAGGCACCAGGAAGGTCGTCGCGCCCGCTTCGCGGGCCTTGACCATCTTGAACGGGATGCCGCCGATCGGGCCCACCTCGCCGGTCGGGCTGATCTCGCCGGTGCCCGCGATGAACTGACCGCCGTTGAGCTCGCCCGGCGTCAGCTTGTCGATGATCGCCAGGGTGAACATCAATCCCGCCGACGGGCCGCCCACGTCGGCCAGGCTGATCTTGATGTCGAAGTTGACGTCCGGCCGCTCGATCGCCGCCACGCCCAGGAAGCCCTGCGCGTCGGTGCCCGGGTTCGCGCCCAGCTGCACGCTCGCGACCTGCTCGGGCTGGTCGGCGTGCCGGAACCGGATCTCCACCCGGTCGCCGGGCTTGGTGCCGACGAGCGCCGCCCGCAGCGAGACCGGGTCGGTGACCGGCTTGCCGTTGGCCGCCAGCAGGTGATCGCCGGGCTCCAGGACGCCGTCCGCCGGGCTGCCCTTGACGATCTCGCCGACCAGCACCTTCATCGGGTAGCCGAGGTAGCGCAGGGCCGCGGTCTCGGCGGTGGTCTGCGAGTCGCTGAAGGCCTTGGTGTTCTCCTGCTCGATCTGCTGCTCGCTCTTGTCCGGAGGGAAGTACAGCTCGCGCGGCGCCAGCGCGTACCGGCCGCTCACCCACAGCCCTAACGCGCCGAGCAGGGACAGCTGATCGGTCACCGACACCGTCGTCATGTTCAGGTGGCCGCCGGTCGGGAAGGTCTGCTGCCCGTCGATGCTGATCACGGGGACGTTCCCGTCGATCCCGAGGGTGTCGTAGGTCGGCCCCGGGCCGAGCGCCACGTACGGCACCCGGACGAACGCGCCGAGCAGGCCGAAGGCGACTACCAGTACGACACTTGTCAGTAGCGTCCACGTACGGCGGTTCACGAGGTGACAGCGTACGTGTTCGCGTTCGCGGCTTGTGCGGACCTCACGGACCGCCGGACCCGGCCCACCGCACCTGCGGCGGAGTTCCGCCACCTGCAACGCCTTCCCGATGTTCGCGCCCAGCGAGCTCCGGACACCTTCTATGGGGTGGCGCAGGCCGCGTACCGTGGCACTATGACCAACTTGCCGTTCGGGTTCAGCTCGCAGGACCCCGACGATCCCGACAAGGGCGACTCGTCGCAAGGGCGCTCTGAGGGCGGCGCTGGAGGCTCCGGGGACATGCCCGGTTTCGGCTTCGGCGGCATGCCCGGACCGGGCGGCATGCCGAACTTCGACATCGGCCAGCTCGGCCAGATGTTGACCCAACTCGGCCAGGCGCTCAGCCACTCCGGCAGCGGCGGCGGTTCCGGCCCGGTGAACTACGAGCTCGCCAAGCAGCTCGCGGTGCAGCAGCTGCACAACAACAAGCGCACCGAGCGCCCGAGCCAGGACCAGGTCAAGGCGATCGAGGACGCGGTGCGGCTGGCCGAGCTGTGGCTGGACGCCACCACCTCACTGCCCGCCGGGGTCCGGTCGGTGCAGACCTGGTCGTCGGTGGACTGGGTGGAGAAGACCCTGCCCACCTGGCAGCGGTTGTGCGACCCGGTCGCGCAGCGGATGTCCAGCGCCTGGCTGGAAGCTCTGCCGGAGGAGGCGAAGCAGGCCGCGGGCCCGCTGCTGTCGATGCTCGGCCAGATGGGCGGGATGACCTTCGGGTCGCAGCTCGGCAACGGCTTGGCGCAGCTCGGCGGTGAGGTGCTGACGTCCACCGACGTCGGCCTGCCGCTGGCCCCGGCCGGTACCGCCGCGCTGCTGCCCGCGAACATCGAGCGCTTCATCGAGGGCCTGGACCGGCCCATCAGCGAGGCGACCGTGTTCCTCGCCGCCCGCGAGGCCGCGCACCACCGGCTGTTCAGCCACGTCCCGTGGCTCGGCCAGCGGCTGCTGGCGACCGTGGAGGAGTACGCCCGCGGCATCCACATCGACACCTCGGCGCTGGAGGATCTGGCCGGGAAGGTCGATCCGACCGACCCGAGCTCGATGCAGGAGCTGATGGGCTCCGGGATGCTCGAACCCAAGACGACCCCCGAGCAGCAGGCCGCGCTGAACCGGCTGGAGACGCTGCTCGCGCTGGTCGAGGGCTGGGTCGACGTGGTCGTTGCCGACGCCATCGGCGAGCGGCTGCCGGGTGCCGGCGCGCTGGGCGAAACCGTCCGGCGGCGGCGGGCGACCGGCGGGCCGGCGGAGCAGACCTTCGCCACGCTCATCGGCCTGGAGCTGCGGCCCCGCCGGATGCGGGACGCCGCGAACCTGTGGCGGCTGATGACCGAGCGGCACGGCATCGAGAGCCGGGACCAGGTCTGGGACCACCCCGACCTGCTGCCGGACAGCTCGGACCTGGACGAACCGCTGGACTTCGCCGATCGCTGGGGCTCGGGCTCCGCGGACCTGGACGACCCGATCGCCGCGATCCGCCGCGCCGAGGCCGACGAGGCGGCGAAGTCCGACGACGAGGGCGACGACTCGCCGAAGCGCGACGAGAACTGACCGAGCGCGGACGGGGCACTTCCGGAATCCCGGAGGTGCCCCTCGTCATGTGCGCGCTTCGACTTCTTCCGCGTCGTCGTCCAGCCCGATGCCGAGCTGGGCCGCCGCGGATACCCCCTCCAGGTAGCCGATGGCCCGCTCGGTCTTCGGGTAGCGGCGCACCCACTTCCAGAAGTCGGCCCCGTGGCCGGGCACCAGCAGGTGCGCAAGCTCGTGCATGAGCACGTAATCGAGCACCCATCCGGGTACATCTCGGAGGCGCTGACTCACCCGAATGGTGGCATCACTGGGCGTGCAGGAAGCCCACCTCGTGCGCATCGGTGGCACCCACCGGACGCCCTGCGGTTGCGCCCGGCCGTCGAGGTACTTCGCGGACAGTTCGCGGCACCGCTCGATCAGTGCTTCGTCGGACTCCCGCGCGGGCGAACGCCGGCGTGTCTCACTGCGTTGCAGGCGGCTGAGCATGTCCGCCACCCAGCGCTTTTCCTCCGCGCGGCTCATCCGCGCCGGAAGCAGCACCACGATCTTGTCACCGTCGCGATAGGCGCTCACCGTCTGTCGGCGGCGCTTGCTGCGGCGCACCTCGACCTGGGTTTCAGCCACGGGAGTGGACCTTAGCGAGTGGCCCCGACAAACGGCCCTCGCTGTGAGCCGAGCCTCAACGCCTACGCATCGTGATCCCCCGAGGGATTACTCCGTTAAGTCGAACATGCGATGCTCGTAATGCATGCATGTCGAATGGCCCACATGTACCGTTCCCCCAGCCGCCCGGAGGTGGGCCGCAGACGAGCCAGCAACGACGCTGGATCACGACATGAAGGAGGGGAGCCGTGGCCGAGACGTACAACGGCTACTGCGTGAAGTGCCGGGAGAAGCGCGACTTTTCCGGTGAGGTCTCGGAGACCAACGGTCGCCGGATGGCCAAGGGCACCTGCCCGGTCTGCGGCACCAAGATGACCCGCATCCTCGGTAAGGCGTGACCTGGCACGGGTGGGCCGCCGCAGGGCCGCCCACCCGTCCGCAACGCCGACGCACTTCGCTCCAGCGTTCGACATCGCACCGGCCACGCGCCGGGGCGCCAGGGGGACACGCGTGCTCAACTCGGCCCGGAGGGGCTGAACGGCTCGTTCGCCCCTTGCCCGCCGGAACCGCGAATGCGACCGGTGGCGCAAACCTGACGGCCAACACGTCGATCACGCCCCAAGGTGTCGCAGGGAACCTCTAGCATGTGAGTGGGTTTCTCGATTTCGAATAAGCCTTCGAACGTCGAGAGGGTTTTCCTGCGCGCACCAAGGAGAATTCGTGGCCGACATTCCCCGCCGGGCGGCACACCGCACCGCGAAGCTCGCCAGCCTGCCGCTCGGTGTCGCCGGCCGCCTGGCCGCCGGGTGGGGGAAGCGGCTCACCGGGCAGAACCCGGCAGAGATCAGCGCCGAGGTGTCGGCCAAGACCGCGGAGCAGGTGTTCGCGGTCCTCGGCCAGCTCAAGGGCGGCGCGATGAAGTTCGGCCAGGCGCTGAGCGTGTTCGAGGCCGCCGTGCCGGACGAGATGGCCGGCCCGTACCGCGAGGCGCTGACCAAGCTGCAATCCGCGGCACCGCCGATGCCCGCGAGCAGCGTGCACCGGGTGCTCACCGAACAGCTGGGCGCCGCCTGGCGGCAGCGGTTCGCCGAGTTCGACGACACTCCCGCCGCGGCGGCGAGCATCGGGCAGGTGCACCGAGCAACCTGGCACGACGGGCGCGAGGTCGCGGTCAAGGTCCAGTACCCGGGCGCGGACGAGGCGCTGCGCTCCGACCTGCGCCAGCTGATGCGCTTCTCCCGGCTCTTCCAATCGCTGGCCCCTGGCGCCGAGATCAAACCGCTGCTCGCGGAACTGCAGGACCGGATGGTCGAAGAGCTCGACTACCGCACGGAGGCCGACAACCAGCGGGCATTCGCCAAGGTGTTCCGGGGCGACGATTCCGTCCGGGTGCCGGCCGTGATCGCCAGCTCCCCGAAGGTGGTCGTCACGGAGTGGGTGACGGGCAAGCCGTACGCCCAGATCATCGCCGACGGAGACCAGGAGGAGCGCGATGCGGCGGGGCGGCTGCTCGCCGAGTTCCACTACTCCGCGCCCTCCCGGGTGGGTCTGCTGCACGCGGACCCGCATCCCGGCAACTTCATGCTGATGCCGGACGGAAAGCTCTGCGTGATCGACTTCGGCGCAGTCTCCCGGCTGCCCGACGGCGTGCCCGCGACGTTCGGCCGCATGGTCCGGCTCGCCCTGGACGACAAGTCCGCGGAGCTGCTGGAGTTGCTGCGCGCGGAGCGGTTCGTGCAGGCCGACCGGGAGATCCAGGCCGATGACGTGCTGGCCTACCTGGCGCCGTTCGTGGACCCGATCCGCACGCCGACGTTCCACTTCACCCGGCGCTGGTTGCAGCGCCAGGCCGAGCGGGTCGGCGACCTCCGCAGCCCGGACTTCCGGACGGGGCGGTCGCTGAACCTCCCGCCGGACTACCTGCTGATCCACCGGGTCACGCTGGGCGCCACCGGGATCCTCTGCCAGCTCGACGCCGAGGTCGGCGCCCGCGACATCATCGCCCGGTGGCAGCCCGGCTTCTCCGACTGATCACCAACCGGCGAACGGCGGCCCGGGCGGGCCTCAGATCGCCGGCCGGGTGCCGAGGTGGACCGTGTTGGCCGTCAGGTAGTACACGTCGTCGCGGTTTCCGGCGTAGTGCTCGCCGGATTCGTCGAGCAGCTCGTCCAGCGCCTTCAGATCCGCCGGCCCGACGCGGTTCTCGGCGTCCCTGCGGAGGAACTGCAACCGGCGCAGCACCGCCTGCCGGGCGACTCCGAAGACCGGAGCCGGGCGGTCCACGAGGTAGCTCCACGACCGCACGTCGGCCAGGCCCGCCTCGGACAACGCCTTGCCCCACCCCACCGGCATCCGGACCGTGCCGGTCATCTCCGCCCGCATCTGCCGGAACCAGTCCTGGCGGGCGGCGATCAACCGGGCTTCCAGCCCAGGCTCGGCGAGGCCGACGTCGGGCGGCAGCACCTTCGTTTCCAGCCCGAACTCGACGATCGCCAGCCGACCGCCCGGACGCACCAGGTTCGCAAGTCGGCGCACGCCGGCCAGCTGGTCGGGCAGGTGGTGCACCACGAACGCCGCGAAAACCACGTCGGCCTGCGCGGGAGCCCCGGCCCGCTCGATGACCTCTGCGAGCGAGTCGGCGGCGGCGTCCGCCTGAACTGCATGGACCTCGACCCGGTCGGAAACCTGCTTGACGCGGGCATCCGCCGCCGCGAGCAGTTCCGGCGCCGCGTCCACGATGGTCAGCACACCACCGGAATCCGCCAGCTCCGCCGCGAACGCCGCCGCCGTTCCGCCCGCACCGGTGCCGATCTCGATCACGGTGCGATCGGTCGGGCGCAGCAGCTCGGTGACGAGTTCGGCGATCTCCGGCGCGTTCAGCTCATCGCCGTCCCGGAGCCGCTGCAGGTGCTCGTCCCAGTCGATGTTGTCGTGCGAGTGTCCGGTCACGGGGCATCACGATACGGGCAATGCCCCGGCTGGTGCTCGATGTTGTCAAGGTGCGCGAGCGCTCGAGCGCGTCGAGTCTCGTTCTGCGGAGGGGATTCCCGGCCGCCGTGACCGCGTACTTCCCGACCGGTGGGCACGGTCGGGAAGTACGCATGGGACGACGGCTGGGAATCCGTTGCGGTGCAAGGCGATTCAGCACCGCGCGACTACCGACTCCTGCCGAGCCGATCCCGATCTCGGACGGCTCATGGACATCTGGCTGCCCGTTGCGCGCGCTGATCGGCGTAGTCGGCGAGCCAACGCCACCAACGGCCGGCCGAGATCTCCCGGGCTAACCGATGTCGGTGCGCTTCGTCGAGCAGCTCGTTACTTCGTATCCGGGACAGGTCCTCGGGCATCAACATTCGTACCTCGCTCTTGATCCGGGTTTCGGTGATGGGTTCGATGATTCGGTGGTAGGTCATGCCGCTCGCTCCTGACCTCGCCGCGCGGGCGTGCCTGCGACCGGCGTTTCGGCGGGCAGCGGGTGCTTGCGCGGACGGCCGCGCGGACGCTTGCGGGCGACCACCGCGCCACGCTCGAAGATCTCGCCTCCCCAGACTCCCCACGGCTCGCCGCGGGACAGCGCACCGGCCAGGCACTCGGCCTTGATCGGACAGTCGGCGCACAGCGACTTGGCCTGGTCCAGTTCCCGCGGGGTCTCGGCGAACCACAGGTCGGGGTCCTGGCGGCAGGGCAGTTGGCTGTCCAAGGTCGCGGAACTGCCGAACAGGCCGGCCACGGTGTCCTCGTCTGCCAGCAAGCCCTCGCTCGAGCTGGATATCGGCACACTCGCGGTCAACATGAAACTTCCTCCTGTAGTCGATCGGCGGCAGGTTGTGGTTGTGGATGAAGGAAAACCAGGAACAACAAGAAGGCCGCGGACCCGTTGTGGGTCCGCGGCCTTCGAGAAGCCTGGGGCGTTCCTAGATCAATGGATCGAGGAATCGCCTACTAACGGACCGGCATGGGTCGACAACGGTCTGCGGGACCGCGCGGAACCAACGCGGCTTGAACTCTCGGCCATAGCCGGCTTCGTGCTCGGCAACAGCTGGGAATGGCGCGAAAGTGACGCGGGCAGGCGCGATGGCCCCGGCCATGAGGTGGCTCGGGGTGCTCGACATCAGAATCGTGGACACCAAGGCCACCTCCCTTCGGGGTTCAGGGCCGCGGTTTCTACCAACCACGGCTCGCGCTCTTGCAGGTTATTGGCACCACCGTGCCGGTCGCAACGTATTTTTCGAAGAATCCGCTCGATCGCCTGAAAAACCTGCGCGACCAGGCGTTTCAGTGCGTGTCGCGGCGGTCACCCTGGATCAGCGCGAGCACATCGGAGCCGAACTTCTGCAGCTTCGACGCCCCGATCCCGGAGATGCCCACCAGCGCGGTCTCGTCCAGCGGCCGCTGCTCGGCGATCGCGGTCAGCGTCGCGTCGGTGAACACCACGTAGGCGGGCACCTTCAGCTGCCGGGCCCGATCGCTGCGCCACGCCTTCAGCTGCGACAGCAGATCTTCATCCACATCGGACGGACAGTCCGCGCAGCGGCCGAGCTTGATGTCCATCGTGCCCGTCAGGGCGGCGTTGCAGATGCGGCAATGCGGCTTCACGGCCTTCGCCGGCCGCGACAGCAGCTCGCGCTGCTTGACCTTGTTGGGCAGCGCCGCCGGATGTTCGTCGGGCACCAGGCTGTACAGGAAGCGGCTGCGCCGGCGGTAGCGGCGGCCACCGGCGCGCGCCAGCGCCCACGACAGGTAGAGGTGCTCGCGGGCGCGGGTGACCCCGACGTAGAGCAGGCGGCGTTCTTCCTCGACGGCCGCGTCGGTGTCGGCGTGCAGGATCGGCAGGGTTCCCTCGACCAGACCCACCAGGAACACCGCGTCCCATTCGAGGCCCTTGGCCGCGTGCAGCGAGGCGAGGGTGACGCCCTCTACGGTCGGCGGATGCTGGGACTCGGCACGCGCGTCGAGTTCCGCGACGTAGCGAGGCAGCCCCGCGTCGGGCTCCGCGGCGGCCAGCTCCTCCGCGAGCTCCACCAGTGCGATCAGCGACTCCCACCGCTCGCGCGCGGCACCACCGGCAGGCGGCTCGTCGGTCAGGCCGACCTCGCGGAGCACGGAACGGACCGTCGCGGGCAGATCCTCCTCGTCGGCGCCGTGCGCGACTGCGGTGCGCAGCGTGACCATCGCCTGTCGCACTTCCGCCCGCGCGAAGAACCGTTCGCCACCGCGCACCTGGTAGGGGATTTCGGCGTCGGACAGCGCCTTCTCGTAGGCCTCCGACTGCGCGTTGACCCGGAACAGCACCGCGATCTCCGACAGCGCAACGCCTCGCTTGGCCAGCTGGGCGATCTTGCGCGCGATGGCCTCGGCCTCGTCGGTCTCGTCGTCGTACTCGGCGAAATCCGGGCGGGGGCCGTCCGGGCGTTGCCCGACCAGCTTCAGCCGCGTACCGGCCGGCCGCTCCCGCGCCGCACCGATGACCTGGTTGGCCAGACCCACCACCTGCGGCGTCGACCGGTAGTCCCGCTCCAGGCGCACCACGGTCGCCTCCGGGTACTTGCGCGGAAAACCGATCAGCCACTTCGGCGAGGCGCCCGCGAACGAGTAGATCGTCTGGTTCGCGTCGCCCACCACCGTGAGGTCGTCGCGGTTGCCCACCCACGAGTCGAGCACCCGCTGCTGCAGCGGGTTGACGTCCTGGTACTCGTCCACGACGAACGACCGGTACCGGCCGCGGAACTCCTCGGCGATCTCGGGCTGGTCCTCCAGGATCGCCGCGATGTGCAGCAGCAGGTCGTCGAAGTCCAGCATCTGCGCCCGGTTCTTGAGCTGCTCGTAGGCCGCGAAGGCCTTGCTGAGCTGCTCCGGAAGCACCGGCACGTCCCGCCCCGCAGCGGCCGCGGCGGCCGGATACTGCTCGGGGCCGATCAGCGACGACTTGGCCCACTCGATCTCGCCGGCCAGGTCCCGGACGTCCTCCCGCTCGGTGGACAGCCCGAGCTTGTTCGCCGCCTGCATGACCAGCCGGAACTTGTTGTCCGCCAGCTGCCACATGTACGTCTCGTGCACCCGCGGCCAGAAGTAGCGCAGCTGCCGGAAGGCCGCGGCGTGGAAGGTCTGCGCCTGCACACCCGCCGCGCCGAGCGCACGCAACCGGGTGCGCATCTCCCCCGCCGCCCGGGCGGTGAAGGTCACCGCGAGCACCTGCTGCGGCGCTACGAGCCCGCGCTGCACGAGATAAGCGATGCGATGGGTGATCGTGCGCGTCTTCCCGGTTCCCGCGCCCGCCAGGACGCATACGGGGCCGCGCGGTGCGACGACCGCCTGCCGCTGCTCCGGATCCAAACCTTCCAGGAGTCGCGGCTGCTCGGTCATGCCCGGCATCTTCGCAGACCTGCTCCCCCGTTCGAGGTCGCACCCCAACACCCAGAACCGCGTGTCGGGAACCCTCGAAGCATCACCGCCGCCTACGCCACCGGGCACCGGCCGGCCGAGCTGCGGAAGAAGAAGCAGGTCACCCGGATTGAGCTGGCTCGGCTAATCGGAATCGGCCAACCTCGGATGAACGCTGTCGAGCGCGGCGACATCGAGACCCCCACCTTGGCCGGCTGGCACTCGGCGAGGCCGTGCAGCTCGTGGCGAGCTCCGGAGACAGCAGGCTGCAGGTACCCGAGACCGTGGCGTGAAGAGCCGGCCGGGAAGCTCCCGACCGGCTCCTCGCGTCAGTCCTGCCAGGTGGCCCAGCCCTTGATCATGCGGTAGGCGATGGACACTCCCGGCGGTAGACGCAGGCCGTCGACCGCTTCGCCCTTGGACTCCAGGGCCGCCAGGACCGTGTCTCGGTGCACCCAGCGGGCGTCCTCGATCTCCCCGTCCGCCGGGGTCAACGGCGCCGACCGGTCCGCGATCGCGGCGAAGCCCAGCATCAGCGACCGCGGGAACGGCCACGGCTGGCTGCCGAGGTAGCGGACGTCCGAGACCTCCACCCCGACCTCCTCCGCGATTTCGCGCGAGACGCAGGCCTCCAGCGACTCGCCGGCCTCGACGAATCCGGCGAGCACCGAGTACCGCTCCGGCGGCCAGATCGGCTGGCGGGCCAGCAGGACGTGGTCCGCGCCGTCGTGCACCAGGCAGATGACGGCCGGGTCGGTTCGCGGGTACTCCTCGCGGTCGCAGCCCGTGCAACGCCGGGCCCACCCCGCGCGGACTCGCGTCGTCGCCGCGCCGCACACCGCGCAGTAGCGGGCGTTGTCATGCCAACCGAGGAGACCAACAGCGGTGGTGAACAGCCCCGCGTCGGTGTCGTTGAGCAGACCACCGCCGGTGCGCAGGTCTCGCCAGTCATCCTGGGTTCCGTCGTGCTCGCTGCGCAACGCCCAGTAGCTGACCTCGTCCTCGACGCCGAGCAGGACGGCGTTCGGGACCGGGACTTCGCCGAAGTCCCCCGCTGGATGCACCACGAGCCGCGAATCCGGGCCGATCCGGGTGCGCCCCTTGGCGTCCACCAGCACGATCCGTCCGGTCGACCACAGCTCGGCGCCGCCATCCGGGGCGTCCCGCAGCGTCTCCCTGCGGTCCACTGTGGACCTGGACAGCACGGGTGCGGAATCCAGCTGGAAACCCGCCCCTGCCAACACCTCGGTCGTCATCTGCCCGCCTCACCGTCTAACCGCGTCATGGCAGCACCACTCCCCCGAGCAGCCGCAGCTGGTCGGCGAGCTTGTCCGCGTCGCCGACGACCACGCCGGTGAAGGAGGTCGGCGCGAACAGCCGGGCCGCCTCGGCCACCTGCTCGACCGTGATCGCCCGCAACCGCTCGGGGTGGGCGATCAACCAGTCCTGCCCCAGCCCCGCCGCGGCCAGCGCGACGAGCGTCGACGCCATCCCGGCCTGCGAAGCGGTGGAGGTGAGCAGGCTGCCGATGGCGTACTGCCGGGCAGACTCCACCTCCGACTCGGTCGGCGGCACCAGCGCCAGCCTCGCCAGCTCGTACCGGGTCTCCAGCAGCGCGGCCGCGGTGACCTCGCTGGCGGTGTCGGCGTCGACGAGGACCGTGCCGTTGCCCCGGGTGAACTCGAACGACGAGTGCGCGCCGTAGGTGTAGCCCTTGTCCTCGCGGATGTTCTCCACCAAGCGCGAGGAGAAGTAGCCGCCGAAGACCAGGTTCGCGACCTGCAGCGCCGGGTACTGCGGGTCGGTGCGCGGTAGCGCCTGCGCGGAGAAGCGCAGCTGCGACTGCACCGCACCGGGCCGGTGCACCAGCCGCACGTCGCCGCCGTGAACCGCGGGCAGCGACGGGAGCTCCCGCGCGCTGTCCTCGGACTGCCAGCCCGCCAGGTTGCGCGCGACGGCCGCCACCGCCTGATCCGGGTCGATGTCGCCAACCACCACGAGCACCGAGCCGCGCGGCAGCACCGCCTCGCGGTGCAGGGCGCGGACCTCCTCGGCGGTGACCTCGGCGACGTCCTCGGCCTCCGGCACCTCGCGGACGAACGGGTGGTCGCCGTAGCGGTGTCGCTGCAGCTCCTCGCGCGCGATCACCCGCGGCTGCGATCGCGCGACGGTGATCCGCTCGACCAGCCGGGCGCGCTCCCCCTCGATCTCCTCATCGCGGTACACCGCGCCGGTCAGCGCGTCGGCGAGCACGTCGAGCAGGGTGTCCAGCCCGGTGGCCAGCGCGTCGCCGGTGATGCTGAGCCGCTCCGGGTCGACGACCGAGCTCAGGTCGGCACCCACCGCGGCCAGGTCGGTGTCCACCTGCACCCGGTTGCGGCGCTCCGTGCCGGTCAGCAGCGTCTCGGCCAGCAGCTCGGCGCGGGCCGCGTGCTTCGGGTCCTCGCCGGCGAACGGGATCCGCAGGCGCAGTTCGACCATCGGGACCACGCCGTGCCGGGCGGCGATCACCCGCAGCCCGTTGTCCAGCACGGTGTCCACGACGGCCGGTGCGCGGCCGGTGCGGGGCTCGCCGAGCGGCGGCAGCGGCCGCGGGCCGAGCTCGGTGCGGCCGATCTCCTCGGCGCTGCGGTGCGTTGCGCGGGTCATGCCGCACCTCCTGTCGCGTTCTCGTCACCTGCGGGTTCGATCTCCAGCACCGCTCGCGCGTCCGACCGCAGCGCCTTCGCGGCCGCCGCGACGTCCTCCGCTCGGACCTCACCGATCCGCTTCGGCAGCTCGGAGATCAGTTCGGCCCTGCCGTGCAGCAGCTCGGCACTGCCCAGGTCGAGGGTCCGGGTGATCACCCGGTCATGCCCCCGGTAAAGGCTGGCGGCCCAGCGCGCCGTGACGCGGGACAGCTCGTCCTCGCTGGGACCGTCGGCGGCCAGCTTCTCCAGCTCCTCGTCGACCGCCCCGACCACCCGGTCGAGACCGACCTCCGGCGTGTGGATCGCGGTCACGGTGAAGGTGTCCGGGTCGCGGGCGTCCAGCGGGGAGCCCATCAGGCCGCAGCCGGCGTGCACGTCCACCACCAGCGCGTCCTGGTAGACCAGGCGCTGCTGCAGGCGGGAGGCGTCGCCGTCGGACAAGATCGCCGCGAGCACCACGTTCGCCAGGTAGGCGTCGAGCTCGCCGACCGGGTCGGGCAAGCGGTAGCCCAGCGCGACGGCGGGCAGCGGCGCGTGCGGGTCGGCGTGCTTGCCGCGCACCTCACCGGACGGGAACGGCTCGCCGAACGACGGCCGCGGCGCGACGTCGCGCGCCGGCACGTCGCCGAAGTGCTTGTTGATCAGATCGATGGTGCGCTCGACGTCGATGTCACCGGAGACGGTCAGCACCGCGTTGCCCGGCGAGTAGAAGGTGTCGAAGAACGCGGCGCAGTCGTCGACGGTCGCCTGTTCCAGGTCGGTGAAGTCTCCGTAGCCGTTGTGGGCGTTGGCGAAGGTCGAGTACAGCACCGGCGGCAGCAAGATCCACGGGAACCCGCCGTAGGGGCGGTTGAGGACGTTGAGGCGGATCTCCTCCTTGACCACGTCCACCTGGTTGCGCAGGTTCTCCTCGGTGATCTTCGGCGCCCGCATCCGGTCCGCTTCGAGGAACAACGCCCGCTCCAGCGCCGCCGACGGCAGCACCTGGTAGTAGTCGGTGTAGTCCTGGTGCGTCGAACCGTTGAAGGTGCCGCCGGAGCCCTGCACATGCCGGAAGTGCGCGAGCTTCTCCAGGCTCTCGCTGCCTTGGAACATCAAATGCTCGAAGAGGTGCGCGAAGCCGGTGCGCCCCTCCGGTTCCGAGCGGAAGCCCACGTCGTAGTGCACGCTGACACCGACCACAGGGGCCTGCCCGGACGACGCTTGGCCCGCCGCCGAGTCCGGTGCCAACACCACGCGCAGCCCATTGGGCAAAGTAACGCGATGCAGCTGGGGTTCGACCATGCCATGCAGCCTACGTGCGGACTGTCAAGCCGTGGGTGCCCCCTTCGCCACTCTTCGGCGTGTTGTGATCACCCGGCGTAGGTGGCGAACTTCCGGCGCGCAGCATCCAGCCGCAGTTGGGCAGCGATCCCGCTCAGGTGCGGTCAGCGGACCTGGGCGATGAGGGAATCGATCTCGGCGCCGATCGCGCGCGCGTCGGCCGGCACGATCGCGAAGACCTGCTCACCGGAGCTGCCGCGCTCGACCCGGTTCAGGTAGCGGCCGTCGGGCTCGTTGTCGAACCAGGACACCACCTGGGAACGCTTCCGGCGGCCGTACTGGTCGCGCATGCTCGCCGAGATCTGGCCGATGCGCTGGTGCGGCGCCTTCCCGATCGCCTCGTAGAGCGAGACCTGCTGGTCGCCGCTGCTGCCGCGGTTCGGGGTGGCCGACTGCATCATGCTCATCTGGTCGTAGTCGTCGGCCTGCGGCTTCTGCACCAGCGAACTCTGCGGGACGCGCACCGGCCCCTGGCCGCCCGGCTTGGTGGGCGGCAGCGTGGCCAGCAGCACCTGCGGCAGCGGGGCGTTCTCGTGGACCTCGACGGTCACCATGCCGCCGCGCTGCGGGTCTTCACTCGGCGTCTGCACGCCGAGCACGACCCGGTTGCCTTCGGTGAACACCGCGAGCGCCCGCCAGCAGTGATCGGTGCCGACCTGCGGGAACCACAGCGAGTCGACCCACAGATACGGGTTGGCCAGCGCCTTGAGCGCGGCGACCAGCGGCGGCGCGACCTCGTCGTTGATCACGACTCCGGCGGCGGCCATCCGGTCCAGCTCACCGATCGCGATCCGGCTGAACTCGTCGGCGGTGTACCCGAAAGAACGGCTGCTCAACGGCAGGGTCAAGCCGTCGATCTTCAGGTACTTGAGCACGATGTCCAAGTGCACCGGCTGAAGCTGCCACCGCCCCAACACGCCCACTGTGTTTCTCCCCTTGTGAATTCGCCCGCTGCACGCGTGACTGACCGGTGGTGCCGAGGTCGGCACCACCGGTCAGCACCGGATCATTCGCCGAGCACCGGCGGGGCGGTCTTCGGCATGTCGTTCATCCAGATGTCGTCCTGCTCCTCGAGCCAGGACGGCCGCTCATGTTCCTGGTCCTCGCTGCCTTGGCCGCGCTGACCGGCACCACCCATACCGCCCATCGCGCCTCGTCCGGCACCGGCGCCCCGAGCGCCGGCACCACCGGCCGCGCCCGCACCCGCGCCGGCCCCGGCGCCGAGTCCACCGACACCGGCCCGGCCACCAGCGGCCATGCTGCCAGCGCCGGCACCGCCACCCATGCCACCGACCATGCCGGCACCACCGGCGCCACCGCCGGGGAGCCCGCCGCCAGCGCCACCGCCGGGAAGACCGGAACCGCCGCCACCCGGAAGGCCGGGCTGGTCAGCCCACTGGCTGCCGGTTCCGGACGGCGTGGTGTAGCCGCCACCGGGGATGCCGCTACCGCTGCCACCGGGATATCCGCCACCCGTCCCGCCGCCGGGGATACCTCCACCGGGGATGCCGCCACCGGGCATGCCACCGCCGGGAATCCCGCCGCCGCCACCGGGCATACCGCCGCCGGGCCCACCACCGGGACCGCCGCCGCCCGGGCCGCCACCCCAGTCCGTGGGGGGCGGCGGCGGAACCGGCGGCGGCTCCTTGGTGTTGCCGTCGGGGCCCTTGTACTGCGGCATCTTCGCGTCGACCTGGGTGAGCGTGGGGCTGTAGACGCGCGCCATCGTCTCCTGCGCGGCCTTCTCAGCCTGCTCCTGCTCCTCCATCTGGCTGAGCGCGTTGATGCCGCCACCGGCAAGCCCGAACGGAACCGACGCGGAAGCAGCCTCGCCCCAGCTGAAGCCCTGCGGCTTCTCGACCATCTTGCTGGCCTGACCGGCAGCCTCACCCGCGGCGTGCAGGTTGTTCCCGGTCATCTCGAAGGCATCGGCGCTGGCCTTCATCCAGTCGGAAGCAGGCTTGCCGACCTCACGAGCGTTGCCGGCGGCTTCGCCTTCCCAGCCCCCATCGACGATGTTGGCAAGGTCCGTGGAGTAGTTGTTGCCGCGCTCGCGCAAGCCCGTGGCGAGCTTCTTCCACGCCTCGGCGACCTCACCGACCTTGCCCTGGTCGATCGACTCCTGGTTGGTTTTGTAGATCTGCGCGTGCCCGAACCCCGACCAGTTGATGCACTGGCTGATAGCCGGCGAGTCGAAGCTGCTGACATTGAGGCCGGAGTTCTGCTGCGCCAACTGCGACTGCTGCTGCTGGGCGACCCGGTTCGCCTCTTCGCCGTGCTTCTTCCGGTCCTCTTCCGCGGCGCTCTCCCAGCCGAAGACCCGGGAACCCGCGTTGTCGAGGGTACTGAGAAGTCCCATCACTCCCCCTGTTTCGTCACTTCGGCAGCCGCGAAGCCGTTTGATCGACGATCTTCTTCAGATCGCCGCACGGGTCCGGCAGGGTGTCGCGCATCGCGGCGGTGATCTGGTAGAGAACAATTCCGCCGCCTGCGGACACGGCGTAGTTGCAGGCGCCCTGCCCCGTCGCCCCGATCACAAGCACTTCGGCCGCCTCACGACCGGCGACCGTGGTGGGCGTGTAACTGTCGAAGGCGCCCTTGCCAAGGCTCTCCACAGTCTCGTCCGCGTTCTTCTGGAGTGCGATATCCAGTTTCTCGCCGTTCCACGCGCAGCCCGGCTGGAAGCTAACCTGTGTGAACTCCTCGCTCTTCGTCGAAACGCCGAACGAGGTCAACTCGTCAGGCTTGAAGAACGTGCACGGATCAAAACCGGCCAACCCAGAACCCGATGCCGCTGAAGTGGGCGCGGAAGACGTCGTCTCCTCGCTGCCACCAGTGTTCTTACCGCCACCCGAGCAAGCGGCGAGCCCAAACAGGGCTAGGCCCGCAGCCGTTGCGATCAGGGACCGGGAAAACGTACTCACTGAATACCTCGCCTCAGGTCGTCGGCGTTCTGCTCGTCCGTGGCACGGTAGTCCTTGGCAGCACCGCGGAACGCGTCCGCCTGCTTCTTCAACTCGTCCTGCATGTCACGGAGCAGCTTGAGGACCCCAGCGTCTCCGTGAGTCGCCTTGTCCTCGAAGCGTTTCGCCAGCTGCTGACCGTCGGGGTAATCGCCTAGCCCCTTGACAGTCCCCAAAGCTTGCGCGTACCTGAGAAGGTCACGAAGCGCGTCGATCTCCTCTTCACAGCGCTTGGCGGCCTTGTCGGCGACGTCTGGATCAAGCATCAGCTTGCCCGCGCCGACCTGCTGATTGATCCACTGCGTGCGGCCGCTGACCGCCTTCAGCCCTTCCTTGGCTGCGGCGAA
Organism: Saccharopolyspora sp. NPDC050389; assembly: GCF_040655595.1. NCBI lineage: Bacteria > Bacillati > Actinomycetota > Actinomycetes > Pseudonocardiales > Pseudonocardiaceae > Saccharopolyspora > Saccharopolyspora sp. NPDC050389. The sequence continues at coordinate 49,232 of NZ_JBFAKG010000014.1, read as the reverse complement.
ACCACCTGCGTCTGCGCTTGTCATCCCAGACCCCTCTGGACTCTGCGATCTCCCCCGGAAACGATGAACACTTTAACCTGACGCAGGGCCACCCGTAACGGTTCCCGACAAACCCGAAGTACCTCCGGCGTCACCCGGTCAGCCGCAGGCCACGAAGACATCACGGTCCGGAATCGCGCAGATACGGCCAGCGATCGCGCGAGGTGTTGAAATCGGGATTGGAACCAGCCTTGCGACCGTCCTACCCCTTGATCATTCCGGCAAACCGCGAGGCCGATTGGCTGACGGTCTTCCCAGCTTCCCCAGGCGCATCGCTCGTCGGCGTTCTGCTCGTGACGTTGCGATCATGCCAGGTTCGGAAGGCTCGTCCTGGACCGGCTTTTCGCCTTATCGCAGGCCGAAGCGGCCCTCGTGGACGTTGTCCGGGAAAGGAAAACCGGCCTTCCACCGTCTCCGCGATCCGCGCCAGTCATCGTCGGCAGCAGATGGCCGGTGCGTTAGTGCTTGACCGTTTCGTTCAGCTTTTCGATCAGGGTTGGGAAGCTTTGCCGGAAGCTCTGGAGGTTCGGGGTGGCGTTCGGGCTTCCGTACCAGTACAGGCCCGGCGTTCCGTCTGCTCCTGGGTCCAGTTCCGCGAACTCCGCTAGCCAGCGTTCCGTTTCTTCCAGCACCACCGCGTACGGCAGCGATCGGGAGAACACCGTCTCTCGGTCTTGCGCCGGCAACGACTCCGCCGAGGCCTCGTGCAGGTAGCCGCGCAAGCCTCGCACCTGCACCACGAGCGCGCTGCCTCGTCGCGTTCGCGCCGGCATCAGGCGGACGCTGAACATCATCGCGATGCCGCCGATCAGCACGCCGATCCCCAGCAGCGCTACGGAGCTCGTCAGCGCCAGTGCCACCGTCAGCGCCGCTCCGCCGATGATCACGCCGAGGCCCGTCCACCAGAAGCGGTTCCGGTCGACGTCCGGGCGCCGCGCGAACCATTCCTTCTCCACGACCTCCGCGTACAGCGCCGCGCGGACCCGGTTGGCGTCGAGATCGCGGAGTTGCGACAGCTGTACCTCTTCCGCTTGCCCGACGAGCAGGTCGTAGACCGCTCGCTCGAACGGCCGCAGCGATGCGTCCGCCGGGTTCAGCCGGACGATTCGCCAGTCCTGGTCGGGGAGTTCCTCGATCCACAGGTAGTTGCGGACCGCCAGGTCGATGATCGTCGCGGTCACGTCGACCGGGTCCACCCGCTCGTCGATGACCGTGCCGATCTGGCCGGGCAGCACGCCGTCCGGGGACGCGAACGTGACCGCGCCCTGCGAATCGGTCATCAACACCTCGACCCGGCCCACGTCCTCGGCGAACGCGCGCACGTCCCGGCCGCGGGCGTACCAGACGAGGCCGAGGCCGCCGATCAGCAGCAGGCCGATCGCGGCCAGGCCCGCGGCCGTCGCCGGCGTCAGCGAGAACGCCCTCGCCAGGCTGAAGTACTGGTCGGTCACGGCGTTCGCCGGCACCGTGCCCGCCGGGACCTTGAAGGTGATGTCCATCCGGTCACCGGGCTGCAGGCCGTAGGTCACCGCGTGCATCGACTGGGTGTGGGTGATCTCGAACTGGGCGCAGCGGTTCGCGCTGCCCAGCGGGCCGGCCAGGCACATGATCTCCTGCGGCACCTTCGGCGACAGCATCGACACTTCGACGCGGTCCACCGGCACGTTCCAGCCGCCGGAGACCTGCCAGCGGACGTCCTGCCGGTCACCGGCGTCGGACACGGCACCGCGAACCGAGTACGTCAGCGTCGAGGTTCCGGGCTGCAGCGTCAGGTGCACCTTGTCGGCCTCGACCTGAATCGCGCCGCCACCATCCAGCACGGCGTCGGAGACCGTGAAGACCCGATCCGCTCCGGGCCCCGCGGACTGCCGCAGCGGCATCGCACGTTCGACGTGTTGACCTGCGGGAACGTTGATCTGCTCGGTGACCGAGACCAGTCCGTCGCGCTGCAGTTTCAGGTTCACGCTGCTGGAAATCGTGCCCGGCAACGCATCGACCGGCTCTTCCTGCGCCGCGGCCGTGCTCGGTGCGCCTAACAGCAATCCGGTCAGGGCGACCACCAGCCCCCATTTGGTCAACACGGCCCGAACGATAGCCGCCCGTAGCTAAGCTCTGGTCCGCAACGGTGGGATTGATGTGAGGAAGTCGGGGGGAAATGACTGCTCGGTGGCGGCCCGCTGAACTTGGACCAACCGTCCACATTCGACACTCCGCGAGGAAGACCGCATGACGCAGCCGCCCCCACCACCTCGCGGCCCGCAGCAGCCCTGGCCACCGCAGCAGCCTCGCGGCGCTCAACCACCGCCAGCACCCCATCCTCCGCGCGGCCCACAACCGCCTTCCCGACCGCAACCACCACGCGGCCCGCAACCACCCTCCCGACCGCAACCACCACGCGGCCCGCAACAGCCCCCGGCCTCCCCACCGCGCGGTGCGCAGCATCCGCCTCGCCCGCCGCAGCGTGGTCCGTTGCCGCCGCCCAGCTCGCAACCCCCGCGACAGCAGCAGATGCCGCCTCGCGGTCCGGCGCCCCGGCCGCCAACGCGCCAGGTCGCGCCGCCCCCGGTCTCCCGCCCGCTTCCGCTGCAGACGACCGTGCGCTTGGCGCCGCCCCGTCCACCGCAGCAAATGCCGCCGCCGATGCCGCACATGCGGCCGCCGCAGCGCAAGAGCAACACCGGTGTCATCGTCGCGCTGGTGCTGGTCGGCGTGGCGCTGCTCGGCGTCGGCACCGTCGGCGCGATGGCCGCCTCGATCACCTCGAGCCGGGCTTCGGACTACAGCAGCACCAGCAGCCGCTCGACCTCGACGAACTCCAGCGAATCCGAAACCACCACGACCACCAGCAGCGAGGAATCCGAGACCTCCACGTCGACCAGCAGCAACGACGAGGTCAAACCGGTTGCGGCGCTGGGCAACCACCCGTTCAACATCCCGGGCAACGGCGCCATGAACACCTCGTGCAACCTGCCCCGCTTCAACACCGACGTCACCTCGCAGGACCGCTTCTACCAGGCCGCATTGCCCTGCCTGATGGACGCGTGGGCCCCGGCGCTGGAGAACGCGAACCTGCCGGTGCGGGCGCCCAACGTGATCACCACCGGGGACAGCATCGAAACGCCCTGCGGGACGCGGCGGTGGAACCAGACCGCGATGTACTGCCCGGGCAACCACACGATCTACATGACCGCGCGGTACTACGCCGAGGTGGAGCAGCGCGCCGATGGCGGCGTGTACCTCGGTCAGTTCGCGCACGAGTTCGGCCACGCGCTGCAGGGCATGACCGGGATCAACAGCGCCTACGGCGACGCCTCCTACGACGCGGGCGGCAGTTCCACGTCGACCGGGCTGGAACTGACTCGGCGTTCCGAGCTGCAGGCGACCTGCTTCGAGGGAATGACGCTGGCCGCGTTGCAGAACGGCGGGGTCAGCAACGACTACATCTTCCCGGCGCTGGAGGACTCCTCCGGTCGTGGCGACGAGCACACCGGCGTGCGCGACCACGGCAGCACGTCGACCAACGCGTCTTGGGTCGAGCAGGGGTTCCGGAAGAACCGGATCACGGAGTGCAACACCTGGCTGGCGGCGGCCTCCGACGTCGACTGACGGGCCTCAGGACCGGCGGAGCATCAACCCGTAGCCGCCGCCGGCGACCGCGGCGAGGGTTAGCAGGACCCAATTGGCGCGCTGGGCCTGGCCTTTCAGGTCGGAGTCGGCCGATCCCGCCGGGCTGACCACGAAGGCCTCGCCCGGGTCGGCGGGCACCTGCACCGGCAGCTGCTGGCCGCGGGCGTGGCCGCAGCCGTCGAACGGCGCTTGCCGCACCACGCCGTCGATCCGGACCTCGACGAGGTCTCGCGCCGACGCGGTGCCGCACGGCCGCGACTCGACGACGGTCGCCGTCGCCGACCGCATCGCCCGCCCGGCCTCCGTCACCAGCGGCCACAGCGTCACGACTGCCACCGCGACCCCGAGCATTCCCAGGACAAGCAGGATCGGCGCCACCGACGCCGAACCTCGTTGCCTTCCCACGACACCGATATTGGCAGAAAGCCACACGGCGCCGGCGGGTCACTCCGGGCACCGGCGGGATCACCACCGGTGCGCGGGTTAGGCGTCCGCTGGAGTCACCTTCTTGACGTAGAGCAGCCGGTCGCCCGCTTCGATCGCGTCGGCTTCCGGCGCGTCCACCCGGTAGAGCTGGCCATCGCGCACCACGCCGAGCACTATGTCCGAGAGGTGTCGAGGCGAGCCGCCGATCTCCTGCGGTTCGACCTCCCGCTCGGCGATCGCCAGGCCCACGTCCGGCGTCAGCAGGTCCTCGAACATCTCCACCACCGACGGCGTCGAGGTCGCCATGCCCAGCAGGCGGCCCGCCGTCTCGCTGGACACCACCACCGAGTCCGCGCCGGACTGGCGCAGCAGGTGCACGTTCTCGGCCTCCCGCACCGCCGCGACGATCTGCGCCTTCGGCGCGAGCTCTCGCGCGGTCAGGGTGACCAGCACGGCCGTGTCGTCCCGGGCCGGGGCGACCACTATCGCCCGCGCCCGCGGCACGCCCGCCACCCGCAGCACGTCCGAGCGGGTGCCCGAGCCGTTGACGGTGACCAGGCCTTGCGCGGACGCGGTTTCCAGCGCTCGCTGGTCGGTGTCTACGACCACGATGCGGCCGGGCTCGGCGCCGTCACCGAGCAGCGCGGTGACCGCCGAACGGCCCTTGGTTCCGTATCCGATGACGACCACGTGGTCGCGCACCTTGGACCTCCAGCGTTGGATCTTGAAAGCCTGCCGAGAGCGCTCGGTGAGCACTTCCAGTGTGGTACCGACCAGCACGATCAGGAACAGCACCCGGAGCGGCGTGATGACCAGCACGTTCACCAGCCGGGCCTGCGAGGTGACCGGGGTGATGTCGCCGTAGCCGGTGGTGGACAGCGACACCGTCGCGTAGTAGACGGCGTCCAGCAGGTCCAGCTCGCCGCCCGCGGAGTCCCGGTAGCCGTCCCGGCCGAAGTACACGATGAGCACCGTGGCGGCCAGCGCGAGCATCGCGCCGATGATCCGGCGGATGATGGAGCGGACCGGGCTGATCGTGGTGCCCGGCATCCGGATCACGCCCACCAGCGCGTGGTCGGGCCGCTTGGTCAGCTCCTCCTCGTCGGTGCGGCCACCGATGAAGGGGTGCGCCAACCGCTTGGTACTGCGCCGCATCATGACCCGTGCCCTCCGGCTCCTGCCGCGCGGATCGGAAGCGCGTTCTCACCACTCACGGCGCAGAACAGTAACCCTTGCCCACGCGCCCGGTGCGATGCGGCACCGGCGGTTCGGCGACGAGTTCTCCTGCAGGCCGGAAGACCTGGTCTGGACTTCGCGGTGCGGCGGCATACCATGCAGCGGTGCAGCAGCTTCAGCACGCGGCGCGCGCCCTGGGATGGGACGGCCAGCTGATCCCGGACGTCGAGGTCCTCGGTGCGCGGTTCGCCGCCGTGGCGCGGATCAGGCGCGACGTCCACGAGTGGCGCAGTCGTCACGGCTGGGGACCGGAGCTCAACCCGGCCTGGTTCCGGTCCTGGTCCGAGCCCTGCACGCACGATCAGGTGCCGGTGGCCGCGGTCGATCTGCTCGGGCTGCTGGTGCCGGTGTCGCGGGCCCGCCACGCGCTGCGGGCGTGCGGGACGTTGCTGACGTTGGCGCCGTGCGCCGTCGTGCTGCCCGAGGGCTCCAAGTACAAACCGTTGCGGATGCTGGAGCTGGACTACTACGGCGTCGGCGTGGTCAACGCCGGTTTCGAGGGCCCGGCCGAGCTGGTGGTCACTCCGGAGGACCGGACCGCGGAGTTCGGCTCGTCGATGTTCGGCCGCTGGCTGCTGGAGGTCCTCTACTCGCGGATCCTCGAGCTCCCCCAGCTCACCGAGAACGCCTGAACCGCGTTTTCGTGAGTGGCAATGGTCGCTCGGGCGGCCACTGCCACTCACGACCCCACCGCTGCGCGGGTGAGGTCTCGGCAGCACGAACTGGCTAGGCCAGGACGTATTCGTGCCAGTTGAGCTGCTGCGGGTTCCAGCGCATGCCGCGGCCTTCCTTCAGGGCGCGCAGCGCCTGCATCGTGTGCGGCCAGCGGCGGATCACGTTCGCGAGCGCGACCGGCGTCATCAGGTCGGCCGTGCGCCGGTGGTCACCCGGGCCCAGCAGCGCGATTCCGCCGGGCGTGGAGATGATGTCGGTCAGCGGGGCCTGGCCGGACAGGGCGGCCTGTTCGACGCTGAGGATGCTGTGCGGCTGCAGTTCGCTCGGCCAGCTGTTGCGGTCGATGTCGGAGGCGACCGGCTGGTCGCAGCTGCCGCACTCGCACTTGACCTCGCTGGCCCAGCCGTGCTGCTTCCACGACCACACCGCAGCACCGCCGGTGTCCAGATCGGACAGTGCGGCGACGTGCGGCCAGGCGCCGACGACGGCGCTGAGCATCGTCTTCTTCGACGGTCGCGGGTTGCGGCCCGGGCCGTCGAAGGACCAGGTGCCTTCGTCGTTCCGGTGCACCCGCACCAGCGGGGCGCGCATCGCCAGGACGTCGGCGTCGACGTTCACTTCGGATTCCGGTGGCGTGTTGAGCTTCCAGTCCGTGTTCATCGCGGGCATAGTCATCCGCCGCGAACCGCGATCTCAAGCTCCGCCACCCGAACGTGTAGTGATCCCGGCACCGGAAATGATCTCGCCGACGCCACCGTTTCTGCAGGTCAGGACCCGTGCGTACATTGTGCTGCTATAGCGACAGAAAGTACGCACGGGTCCTGACCAGGCCAAACCGTCACTGCGCGGCGGGAACCGAGGTGATGAGGTTCCGGATGCCGTCGGCGTCCAGGAGGTCGGCCGGGCGGAGCGTGTAGTCGTGGCGGACGTAGTGGAACGCCGCGCGGACCTTCGAAAGCGGCGTGCCGGAGAGTTCCGCCCAGGCCAGCCGGTACGCCGCGAGCTGCACCGACAGCGCCGGGATCTGGTCGCCGCCCGGCACCGCGCCGGTCTTCCAGTCCAGCACCGTCCAGCCGCCGTCGGCGTCGGCGAACACCGCGTCCATCCGGCCGCGCAGCACCACGCCCTCGGCCTGGGTCTCGAACGGCACCTCGACGCGGTGCGGCGTGCGGTCGGCCCAGGTGCCGGCCAGGTACGCCTGCTGCAGCTCGGCGAGATCCTCGTGCACCGGCGCGGATTCGTCGGCGGCGCCGGGCAGTTCGTCGAAGTCCAGCAGCGCGGTCGAGGTGAACCGGTGCTCCAGCCAGGCGTGGAACGCGGTGCCACGGCGAGTCATCGGGTTCGGCGGGAACGGCAGCGGGCGGCGCAGCCGCCGGGCGAGGCTGTCGGAATCCTTGGCGAGTTCGACGAGCTGGCTCACCGACAGGTGATCCGGCAGCCGCACCTGCTCCCGCCGCTGCGCGGCCGCGGCGCGCTCGGCCAGCAGCACGTCGACGTCCCGCGCCCAGCCGTCCTCGTCGTCCTCCGGCTCCGAATCCTCCACAGTGGACATGGCGGCCCGCACGAGCTCTGCGCCTTCGGCCACCGCGGCGCGGCGCGGCCCCAGCGGATCGACCGGCCATTCCGCGCACCGCACCGCATCGGCGAGCGGGTTCGTCGCGTCCTCGTCGGGTTCCGGCGTCCACAGGTCGACGACCCCGGCTTTGGCCTCGCTCAGCACCCCGGCCAGCTGTCGCAGGAAGTCCGACGGCCCCTTCGGCCGGTCGCCGTTCTCGCCCCACCAGTGCCCGGACAGCAGCAACGTCCGCTCGGAGCGCGTGACCGCGACGTAGAGCAGCCGCCGCTCCTCGGCGAGCCGGCGCTCCTCGAACTCCTCGTCGTGGATGCCCAGCGTCTCGGTGAGTTCCTTGCGGTCCAGGCCGAACAGCCGCTCGACGTCCAGCTGGGGCAGGTCCTGGGCATCGCCGCGCAGTTCGGCGGGCAGCTCGGTGGCCGACCGCAGCCACGACGAGGACTTCCGCTTGCCTGGGAAGACGTCGTTGACCAGGTGCGGCACGGCGACGACCTGCCACTCCAGGCCCTTGGCGGCGTGCACGGTGAGCACCTGGACCCGGTCTTCGGCGACTTCGACCTCGCCGGGTTCCAGGCCGTCTTCGGCTCGTTCGGCGGCTTCCAGGTAGTCGAGCAGCGCGTGCAGCGTGGCCGACGGGCTCGCGGTGGCGAAGTCGGTGACCGCGTCGGCGAACGCGTCGAGGTGGATCCGGCCCGCGCCGACCGGTCGCGCCATGCTCTCGATGTCCAGCAGCAGCGTCCGCTCGACGTCGGCGACGAGCTCAGGCAGCGGCTGGTCCAGACGGCGCCGCAGCGCGGCGAGTTCGCCGCCCAGGCGCCGGATGCGCCGGTAGCCGTCGCCGGAGTAGCGCTCGGCGTCACCGGGATCGTCGAGCGAGTCCACCAGGCCGGCCTGCTCGGCGTTCTCACCAGGCAACGCCGCGGTGACCACGGCGGACGGATCGGTGGATTCGGGCGTCCCGAACGCCTGCGTCCCGAGCTCCCTCGCCCGGTCCCACAGCGCGGCGATGTCGGCCGCTCCCAGACGCCAGCGCGAGCCGGTGAGCAGCCGCATCGCGGCCGTCCCGGCGAGCGGGTCGACCAGCAGCCGCAGGGCGCTGACCAGGTCACGCACCTCGGGCTCGTCGAGCAGCCCGCCGAGCCCGACGACCTCGACCGGCAGGCCGCGTTCCCGCAGCGCCGCAGCGATGTCGGACATGTCGGCGCGGCGTCGCACCAGCACCGCCGCGGTCGGCGGCCGGCCCGTTTCGTCCAGCGTCGCCTGCCATTGCGCGGTGACCTGGTCGGCGACCCAGTCGCGTTCGGCCCGCACGTGCTCGCTCAGCGCCAACCGGATGTCGCCGGCTTCGGCGCCGTCCCTGGCGCGCAGCTCGTCGACTTCCAGGCCCGTCTTGCGCAGCGGCTCCGAGACCGCATTGGCGACGTGCAGGACCTCCGCCGGATTGCGGAAGCTCGTCAGCAGCCCGTACCGGTGCGCCGGAGCCTTGCGGCCGTCGTCGATGCGCGGGAAATCGGTGGTGAAGCGCGGGAGGTTCGCCGCGCTCGCGCCGCGCCAGCCGTAGATGGCCTGCGCCGGGTCGCCGACCGCCGTGACCGGCAGCGGGCGATCTCGCCCGAACAGCGAGCGCAGCAGAACCCGTTGCGCGTGGCCGGTGTCCTGGTATTCGTCCAGCAGCACGGCGCCGTAGCGGGCGCGTTCGCCGTCGACGACTTCCGGATGTTCGGCGGCGAGCAGCGCGGCCAGCGACATCTGGTCGGCGAAGTCCATCGCGCCGTCGCGCCGCTTGCGCTGCGCGTACTCCTCGACCAGCGGCAGCAGCGCCACCCGCAAGCGTTGTGCGGCAACGACTTTCACCAGATCCTGCGGCAGGTTCGCGCGCTGCCCCTTGGCGCGCGGCGCGTTCTCGACCGCGTGGCAGAGCTTTTCGGCGTGCGCCCGCAGGTCGTCCGGGCGCACGAGGTGCTCGGCGAGCTCACCGGCCAGCGAAAGCAGGTAGCCGGTGACCGTCGACGGGACCTTGTCGGTGTCGATGTCCTCGGTCCAGGTCGCGACCACGCTGTGCGCGAGCTGCCAGGACGCGGTCTCGGTCAGCAGCCGCGCGCCCGGCTCGACCGGCACCCGCAGGCCGTGCTCGCCGACTAGCCGCCCCGCGTAGGCGTGGTAGGTCAGCACCGTGGGCTCTTCGGTGAGCACCGCGGAGCGCAGCTGTCCGCCCGGATCGACCTCGTCGAGCAGCCCCGACCCGGCGAGCCGGCGGAGCCGGGCGCGCACCCGGTCGGCGAGCTGCCGCGCGGCCTTGCGGGTGAACGTCAGGCCGAGGACGCGCTCCGGCGTCACCAGCCGGTTGGCGACCAGCCACACCACGCGGGCGGCCATCGTCTCGGTCTTGCCCGCGCCCGCGCCCGCCACGACCAGCGCCGGTTCGGCGGGCGCGGCGATCACCGCAGCCTGCTCCGGCGTCGGCGGGTGCAGCCCCAGCGCCTGCGCGATCCGATGTGGACTGATGTCCGGGGGCCCCTGCGGGTTCCCGGTCCCGGGAGGACGGCCATTCATGCTCGAACCCCGGACCGAGGCGCCTGCGCCGCTCCGCGAACCACTTCGAAGCGATCTCTGATCACTGCGCGACCTGTCTTCCGGCCGGGTGGACCGGGCAGCAGGTGCGCGCCGGGCAGCGCGCGCAGTCGGAGTTCTCGCTGGCCACGTAGGCCGGTCCCAGGCTGGACGCGGCGGCCGTGTGCACCACGTCGAGCCACACCTCGATCCGCTCGGCGTCCAAGGCCTCCTGGGCGCGTTCGGTGGCCGCGCCCTTCCGGTCGGCCTTCGCGACGTACAGCAGCCTCGCCCCGCCGGGCCCGTCGTTGTCGCCGAACGCTCCCAGCGCGGCGGCCAGCTGGTACACCGCCAACTGCGGGTGTTCCTCGGCATCACCCTTGCTGACCGGCGTCTTCCCGGTCTTGACGTCGACCACCACGGGCCGGCCGACGGCATCGACCTCCAACCGGTCCACGCGGCCGCGCAACCGCAGCCACGGCCCGCCCTCCCGACCCGGGACCGTGACGTCCAGGTCCTTCTCAACGCCGAGCTGGGTGAGTTCGGCCCGCGACTGCACCAGCCACGTCACGAACGCGTCGAGCATCTTCTCCACGCGCTTGCGCTCCTTGCGCGAGAACCACGGCGCGCCGGCATCGACCGATTCCCAGGCGTCGTCCAGAGCCTTGTGCAGCTGCGCGGTGTCCGCGCCGTCGGCGGCAGCCTGCACGAGCGCGTGCACGAGAGTGCCGGTGACAGCGGCGAGTTCGGCGGTGTCCTGGCCGCCGTGCCGCTCGACCAGCCAGCGCAGCGGGCACTTGGCCAGGATGTCCACAGTAGACGGCGACACCTTGACCGGATCGTCGCCGGTCACCAGCGGCGCCGAGCTGGAGCTCTCCGGCAGCCCGTACCAGGCTTCCGGGCTGGCGCCCGGCACCCCGGCGTTGGCGAGCCGCGCCAGCTGCGCCGCCGCCCGCTGCCGCCGCGCCGGCTCCGCCTCCGCGTCGCACACCACCCGGCGCAGCTCGCCGACCAGGTCGCCGAGCGCCAAACCGCGTTCCGGGCGGGCGATCGGCCGCTCCACCGCGTCCGGATCGCTGACCACGCCCTCCAGCTCGTCGAGGAACCGCGACGGCTGCTCGTCCTGTCCGCGCACCGCGCTAACCATCAGGTTCCGCCGCGCCCGACTCGCCGCCACGAGCAGCAGCCGCCGCTCCTCGGCCAGCAGCGGAGCGGTCGCCGAGACCCGCTCGGCGTCCACTCCGGACAGCACGTCGACCAGCCGCTCCACGCCGAGCAGCGAGCCGCGCAGCCGCAGATCGGGCCAAATGCCTTCCTGCACACCGGGAATCGCCACGACCTCCCACTCCCGGCCACTCGCGGCGTGCGCGGTCAGCACCGCCACCGCGTTGTCCCGGGGCGCGGTCGGCGCCAGCGAACTGCCCGCGATCTGCTGGCTGGTCAAGTAATCCGCGAAGCCTGCGACGTCCGCACCCGGCAGCCGGTCGACGAACTGGGCGGCCGCGTCGAACAACGACACCACGGCGTCGAGATCGCGATCGGCCTGCGCGCCGGTGGCGCCGTGTCGCTCGGCCTGCGCCACCCACCGCTTCTCCAGGCCGCTGGCCTTCCACACCCGCCACAACGTGTCCTCGACGGTGTGCCCGGCGGCGACTGAGTCGGCCGCAGTGCGCAGCAGCCCTGCGAGGCGGCGAGCCGGCGCGGCAGCGGAGTCTTCGAGCGCAGCGAGGCGGTCGCCGTCCTGCAGCACCTCCACCAGCAGCTCACCGCTGGCCCGGCTACCTCCGGCGGCGAGCTCCAGGCGGCGGAGCCCCCGGCGCAGCCGCCGCAGTGCGAGCGGATCGGCGCCGCCGAGCGGCGAGGCGAGCAGCTCAGCGGCAGCGTCCGGGTCGAGCGCCTGCGGGCGCGCGGCGCAGCGCAGGAGCGTCAGCAACGGGCGGACGGCGGTGCGCTGCGCCAGCGGCAGGTCGTCGACCGGCAGCGCGATCGGCACGCCGGCGGCCAGCAAGGCGCGGCGCAGCACCGGAAGCGACAGGCCGGTCGAGCGGACCACGACGGCCATGTCCGACCAGGCGATCTCGTCAAGCAGGTGGGCTCGGCGGAGCTGGTCCGCCACCCACGCGGCCTCCTGCGCCTCCGTGGCCAGCAGCCGCACCTGGACCGAACCGCTGCGCCCGTTCTCGGGCTCCACCAGTTCGCGCTGCGGGCCCGCGCCCGGCAGCCGCGCGGCCAGCCGCTGCACCGCCTCCCGGACGGCCTTGGACATCCGGTGGTCGACGGTGAGCACCTCGGTGTTCGTGCCGTCCGGGTCGGCGTCCAGCAGGCAGCGCGGATCGGCGCCGCGGAAGGAGTACACCGCCTGGTCCGGGTCGCCGGCCAGCACGAACTCGACGGCCGTGTCGCCGAGCCGCCGGACCAGCCAGTACTGCTGCGGGTCGAGGTGCTGCGCGTCGTCGACGAGCACGTAGCGCACCCGTTCCTGCTCGGCCGCCAGCAGCCCGGGGTCGGTGTCGAACGCCAGCAGCGCCGAGCCGACCAGCTCCGCGGCGTCCAGCGCGGGAGCCTGCGCGCCGCCCGCTCCGCGCAGCAGCGTGACCTGCTCGTACTGCCGCGCGAACCGGCCGGCGGCGATCCACTCCGGACGGTTGTGCTGCCGGCCGAGGTTGACCAGCCGCTCGGGCCCGACGCCGCGCTCGGCGGCCCGCAGCAGCAGATCGCGCAGTTCCTCGGCGAAACCGGGAACGGTCAGCGCCGGGCGCAGCGTCTCCGGCCAGTCCCGGGCGCCGCTCTCGACGTCCCCGGCCAACAGGTCGCGCACCAGCGCGTCCTGGTCCGGGCCGTTGAGCAGCTGCGGGGGCGGTAGCTGTTCACGCACGGCCTGCAACCGCAGCACCGCGAAGGCGTACGAGTGGACGGTCCGCACCAGCGGTTCGGGCGCGGTCCGCAGCTCATCCGTGGAACCGGTCAGCAGCCGGGTGATTTCGGTGCGCATCCAGGCCGCCGCGCGCCGGCTCCCGGTCAGCACCAGGACGTTCTCCGGCGACACGCCGCGGTCGCGGATGCGTTCGGCGGCCAGTTGCGCGATCAGCGTGCTCTTGCCGGTCCCGGGCCCGCCAAGGATCCGCAGGAGGCCGTCGCGGTGCGCCAGCGCCCGCTGCCCGGCGGTGTCCCAGACCGTCCGCCGCCGAGCGGGTTCGGCTCGGCGCACGAGTACGGGCGCGGTCGGGGATGGCACGCATCGATGGAATCACGCGCCAACGACAAGGTCGCGCAGGGCTCGCTGATAGGCGCAGCTCAACGGTGAATTAACACAACCTTTTGGTGGTATGAACCAATTTTCTTCTCTGGCAGTGTGCTGATCGTCACAGTGCCTCCCCCGCCTGTGACCTGCGAAAGCGCGCCCCGAGCGCGATCAACTCCCCGAAGGAGGAACCGTGAGCAAAGTCCGCAAAGCTCTGCTCGGCTGCGCCGCGGTCGCCGGTGCTCTGACCATCGGCGCGGTGCCCGCACTCAGCGCGGAGACCTCGGCCCCGACCTCGACCAGCGCAGCGGCACCGGTTGCCGCCTCGCCCTACCTCTACATGGGCTGGGGCAACCCGCCCAAGCCCAGCGAGGTGATGAGCGCTACCGGGATCAAGGACTTCACCCTGGCCTTCATCCTCTCCGACGGCGGCTGCAACCCGGCCTGGGACGGCAACCGCCCGCTCGACGCCGACAAGGCCGTCATCGACGAGATCCGCGCCGCCGGCGGCGACGTCGTCCCGTCCATCGGCGGCTGGGCCGGCAACAAGCTCGGCGAGTTCTGCCAGGACGCCCAGTCGCTGGCCGGCGCCTACCAGAAGGTGATCGACGCCTTCGGGCTCAAGGCCATCGACGTCGACATCGAGGCCAGCGAGTTCGAGACCCCGGCCGTGCAGGACCGGGTGCTGGAAGCGCTGAAGCTCGTCAAGGAGGCCAACCCAGGCCTGCAGACGGTGGTCACGTTCCCGACGCTGAGCAGCGGCCCGAACGACGTGGGCAAGCGGATGATCGGCAAGGCCAACGAGATCGGCGCGAACATCGACGTGTGGACGCAGATGCCGTTCAACTTCGGCGGTTCGGACATGGCAGCCGACACGATCAAATCCACCGAAGGCCTGAAGGAGGTGCTCAAGAGCACCTTCGGCTACAGCGACGCGGAGGCCTACGCGCACGCGGGCATCTCGTCGATGAACGGCAAGACCGACGTCGGCGAGACCGTCGACCAGGCCGCGTTCCAGAAGATGGCCGACTACGCCAAGGAGAAGAGCCTCGGCCGCTTCACCTTCTGGTCGCTCAACCGGGACCGCCCGTGTGACGGCGGCGGCGGGTCGGACGCCTGCGGCGGCATCGACCAGCAGCCGTGGGACTTCACCAAGATCGTCGCCGGCTTCCAGGGCTGATCGCCGAAGCTAGGATACCGTTTCCGCTGGTCAGGCCCCGTGAGTGTTTTGTGTTGCTATAGCACCCCAAAACGCTCACGAGCATCTACCAGCGGAAATGGTGTCTCTGCGCGTTCGGTGTGCGGGGTGCTGCGCGACATTCCGCTGGAGTACCTTCGGGCTCGTGGACGAGGAGACCGTGGAGCAGGTGCGGGCCGTGGTGGCGTCGATCCCGCCCGGATCGGTGCTGTCCTACGGAGACGTCGCCGAACTCGCCGGCCTGCGCTCGGCGCGCCTGGTGGGCCGCATCCTCGCCGAGGACGGCGGCGACCTGCCGTGGCACCGCGTGTTGCGCTCCAACGGCACGGTCGCCGACCACATTCGCCGCAAGCAGCTGGAACTCCTGCGAGCAGAAGGTGTCCTCGCCGACGGAGCCCGCATCGACATGCGCCAGTACCGCTGGGGCGCCTGACCGGACTCACCAGGGCTGGGCGTCCGCCTCGACCGTCTAGCCGATGTTCTGCAGGTACCAGTGCCGACCGGCGGCCCAGCCGAGGAGACGTCGGCCGCTGCCTTGCGAAGCGACACCGGACGCGGTGAACCGCCCACCGCCGATCACGTGCGCCAAGCCCTCGACCGCCGGGCCGAACCGGGCGATTCCGTGCGCACGGACCTCCTCACGCAGCTCACGCACCTGCGACAGCTGCACCTCCGGATCGCAGAAACCGAGCAGGAAGATCGCCTGCCGCCAGGCGTACGCGACATTCTTCACCTGGATCAACGCGGCGTGGTGGTCGTCGGTGCGCTGAGCTAGCCGGCGCACCACCCAGTCGAACGTTCGCCGCGCCAGTTCCGGCGCGCGCTCGCGCACCTGGTCGGTCAGGTCCAGGCCGTGCACCAGCACCGCCAGGTTGTGCGTGGTCAGGATCTGGCTCTGCTCCAGCACGGCGCCGTTGCGCGCCACGAAGTTCCCGGAACTTCCCGCCTCACCAGCTCGCTCGGCACACAGCTCGGCGAAGTCGTCGGCGGTCCTGCGCATGCGCTTGCGGGACGGCTGCGCCCACTGCGACTCCGACGGCAGGTCGTAGTAGGCCGCGTAGAGGGTGCCGCTCATGGTCCGGCTCGCCAGCTCGGCGGCGTCCCGCCACTTCTTCGTGAAGGTGCCCATGAAGATGTCCGCCGCCACCTCGTCGACCAGCGGATGGCGAACTCCCGCCAGCGTTGCCAGCGCGCCGATCTCGCGGATCAGCGGGTTGGGCAGCAGCGCGTGCGGGAACGAGGTCAGCGCGAGCATCGTGCCCTGTTGCAGCGCGCGGTAAGCGGCGAGCTCGCCGTTCGGACGCGATGACCGGCAGCAGTCCAGCGAACGGACCCATGGGAGCTCGTCGAAGCTCACCTGGTGCTCCAGGTTGAGCAGCAGCAGGCTGCGGCGCCGCCGGAACGCGGTGTAGGTCTGCTCGAACAGCTCGGCCAGCGCGGGATCGTCGAGGTCCGCCGACGCGAACCGGGAGGTGAGCTGCGGCAGCACGCGCGCGAGCACGTCACCTGAGGTGATCACGCCGCGGCGCACCAACTCGTCCACCGGCGCCTCCAACGCCCGGGCCGCCTTCTCGACCAGGTGCGCCGGAATCGCCGTGCCGAGCGGAATCTCGCCGGCGGCCGTGTCCTGTTCGGACACCGCGGCGGCGATCGGATCGAGCGACGGCACGCCGCCGTCGGCCGGATAGCCGCCCAGCCTCGCCGCCAGCAACTCCGCGAGCGCGGCGTACGTCGGCGCCGTGACCGCACCGGCCTGCCTCGCGCGGACCTCGTCACGCGCACCCGGGCCGCCGTGCCTGGTCACCGAGTTGGCCAGCGCACGACGAATCCAGCCGACCTCTCGCGGCGAGAGCGCAGCGCTGTCGTCCGGGCACGCCTGCAAAGCGCCCAGGAGTCTGGTGAAGTTGCTCTTGCGCTTCGCGTGCCGTCCGGACGGCGGGTGGTTCCGGCAAGCCTCCGCGTAGTCGTCGAGCCACCTGGCGCGCTCGTACGCCCAGTCCGCGGGCCACCGACGGCACGGCCAGCCACCACGCACCGAGCCGTGCTCGTCCAGCTGCGGCAACTCACCGTCCACAGTGCTGCACCACAGCTCGACAAGCCTGTCGTAGAGCGGATTCCAGACGCCCAACGTCTCGCGCATCGTGGCCAACTGCGCCGGCATCCGGACCACGCGCAGCGCAGCGACGGCCTCGCTCACCGGCACCAGCCGCACGGCCATGCCGGCCGGGCGGGCCGCCGGTTCGAGCCGGGGGCTGAACCTCAGCCGGTGCATCAGCGGACGCAACTCCGCGACCAGTTCCAGCGTCTGCTCCGCGAATCCCGCGTCCAGCAGCAGAACCGCGACCGCGAGCGCGGCTTCCTCCGGCACCTCCACCCGGTAGCGCCCGCTGCGCAAGGCCTGGAGCAGCTCCGCCCGGCCCGCGTCACCGAGGTACCAGAGGTTGAGCCGATCCCGGTCGGACTCGCCCGGCGCGCCAGCGGGCAGCTCGGCCAGCCGGGCGGCCTCGTCTTCCGACAGCGGAGCCTCCGCCAGATAGCGCCCGGTGGCAAAGCCGCCGTGCGCCACCTCCAGCGTCACCCAGGCCGGAGTGTCGGCGACCGGGGTGCGGGCGCCGACCGCGATCTGCCCGCTGGCCATTCCGGCCAGCACGTCTTCCCAGCGCCGGACCTTCTCCAATGCGGAGTCGCCGGCGTCCTCGGCCGTCCGGGCCACCGCCTTGGCCCACTGGGCGGCCGCATATCCCGACGCGGCGCGGTTCTGCTCCGGCATGGCGATCTCCGGGATCGAAGGGGCAAGACCTGGCGGCGAGGCTCGAACTCGCACCCTCCCGGTTAGAAGCCGGGCGCTCTACCGCTGAGCTACGCCAGGGGGCGACGTTGCCGTCGCACAGACATGGAGGCGGGATTCGAACCCGCGCCCTCCCGGTCCACAGCCAGGCGATCTACCGCTGATCTACTCCATGAGGATTCCGATGCTACCAAGCATTCGCCGCCGACCGAACCGATTTTCGACCAGCCACTTTGGACTGTCAGCGCGCGGCGCGCTTCGGGAGCTCGTCCGCGACGAGCCGCACCAGCGATGCGGTCCGGGCGCGGTCCGGCATCACGTACGGCAGGCCCGCCGCGTCGATCGGCACCGCCGTGACCGGCCCGACGCAGGCGATGAACACCTTGTCGCGCAACGCTTCCCGGAACGCCTCGCCGCGCCCGGTGCGGTCCGCACGGGCCAGCAGGTTGGTCGCGGCCGGTGCGCTGGTGAACGGCAGCGCATCCACCTCGCCCCGCAACACCGCGTCGATCAACCCGTCCAATGCGGGCAGATCCACCGGATCGGTCCACCGGTAGACGGTCACCGGCACCACCTCGGCGCCCGCCGCCCGCAACGCCTCGCGGAACCGCAACATCGGATCGCCGTGCACCTGGAGCACGATGCGCTTCCCTGCGAGATCGCGCGCCAGCAGGTACTCAAGGATCTCCGCGGACTCCTCCGACGGCGAGGTCCAGGACTCCACCAACCCGGCACCGCGAACCGCGCCGCGCGCCTTCGCACCACGCGCCAGAACCTCGGCCGACCGCAGGTGCGCCAACAACCGACCACCGACGCCGGTGAGCTGCGCCGCTTCGATCCAGCCCCGGAACCCGACACCGGTGACCGCCACGGCGTAGTCGACCGGCGCCGCCAGGACTTCCTCGGTCGCCGCGGCCAGCTCGCCGTCTTCGGGCAGCGGCACCGTGTGCATCGCCGCCCCGAAGAGCACGCGAGCACCGCGGCGGGTGAACAACGACCCGATCTCGGCGGCCTTGCGCTCCGCCGTCACGCCGACGGTGAAACCGCTCAACACTCCCTGCACGCCCCAATCGTCACACAGCACCAGCCCCATTCGACGATCCCGCTGGTCACGGGGCCGTGAGTCTTTTGGGCTGCTATAGCCGCCCAAAGACTCACGGCCCCGTGCCTGCGGAAACGCCATTCCAGAGGCGAGAGGGCTCCGCGCTTCCGGTCAGAGGACTTCGAGGACCATCTGGGAAGCGCGTTCCAGGCCCGTCAGGGTCTGCGACGACGAGCGCGGGTGCAGGGCGTGCACCGCGAGCCGGAACAGCAGGGCCCGCAGCAGGGCCTGCGGCCACTCGGAGAGGTGCGACCAGCGCTCCACGATGGCCGGATCGGCCCCACCCCACGCCAGGGCGTCGATCACCGCCACCGCCGCGGCCCACTCCGCAGGCCGCCAGTACGGGTTGAAGTCGATGATGCCGGGCGCCGCGTCCTCGGTGAACAGCACGTTGCCGAACAGGTCCCCGTGCACCACCTGCGGGCGCAGCTCGACCTCCCGCCGCGACCCGGCGAGCACGTCGTAGAGCCGGCCGCCCTTCTCCTGCGGCAGCACGTATTCCTCTTCGCCCCAGGCCATCCGGTCGGCCAGCGCGTAGATGTCCTGTCGCGCCTGCAGGAACCGCGGCCGGGCCAGGAACCGGCTCGCCGAGTGCAGCCGCAGCGACATGGCCACCACGTCGTCGTGCCGCGGCTCGGCCTGGCCGGCGAGGTTCCGGCTGGCCGACCAGCCGGACACCACCCAGCGCCCGTCGGTGGAGCGCACCGGGCGCGATACCCGCACCTCGTCGGGGTCCAGCAGGTCCAGCGTCTGCGCCACCCACGCGGCCTCGGCGGTGTTGGCGGCGGGCTTGAGCACGATCTCGCCGCACCGCCAGGCGACCGCACCGTCCAGCGGCTCGGGTTCTTCGACGCGCGCGCCGAATGCCGCGCGCACGTGCGGCGGGGGCGGCTCCGGCGTATGACTCACGGGCGAGACGCTACCTAAATGATCGCGATTTCCGTAGCAGGCACTCCGTGCGCCACATTCGATACCGCGATTTCACGACGACCCGCAGTGCCTTCTCGAACGGCGAAGCCGCTTCCACGCACGTCCGCCAGCGCGGGTTCTCAGACGCCTTCTCGCGAAGGCAGTCCCGATTGGACGTCGGGGATCCCACAGCGAGAAGGCGTCTGAGGTTCCGCCACTCGCACCGCTACGCGGAGCGAGTCCGGAATTCGATCTAGTACGTCGGCAGGCTCGGGTCGACCTGGTTGGCCCAGCCCAGCACGCCGCCGCCGACGTGCACCGCGTCGGCGAAGCCCGCCTTGTGCAGCGCCGCCAGCGCCTCCGCCGAGCGCCCACCCGACTTGCAGTGCAGGACGATCTTGCGGTCCTGCGGCAGCTCGGACAGCGCCTCACCGGAGAGGATGCGGTCCTTCGGGATCAGCTTCGAGCCCTCGATCTTGACGATCTCGTACTCGTGCGGCTCCCGGACGTCGATCAGCTCGAACTTCTCGCCCCGGTCGAACATGTCCTTGAGCTCGCGCGGGGTGATGGTGCTGTTCACCGCCGCCTGCTGGGCATCGCCGGAGAGCACGCCGCAGAACGCCTCGTAGTCGATCAGCTCGGTGATCGGCGTCGCGTTCGGGTCCTTGCGGATCTTGACCGTGCGGTAGCTCATCTCCAGCGCGTCGTAGATCATCAGGCGGCCCAGCAGGGTCTCGCCGATGCCGGTGATCAGCTTGATGGCCTCGTTGACCATGATCGAGCCGATCGACGCGCACAGCACGCCCAGCACGCCGCCCTCGGAGCAGGACGGCACCATGCCGGGTGGCGGCGGCTCCGGGTACAGGTCGCGGTAGTTCGGGCCGTGCTCCTCCCAGAAGACGCTGGCCTGGCCCTCGAAGCGGAAGATCGATCCCCACACGTACGGCTTGCCGAGCAGCACTGCGGCGTCGTTCACCAGGTAGCGGGTGGCGAAGTTGTCCGTGCCGTCCAGGATCAGGTCGTAGTCGCGGAAGATGTCGAGCGCGTTTTCCGACGTCAGGTGCGTCTGGTGCAGGTTCACCTTGACGAACGGGTTGATCTCGGCGATCGAGTCGCGGGCCGATTCCGCCTTGGGCCGCCCGAGGTCGGACTGCCCGTGGATGACCTGGCGGTGCAGGTTGGACTCGTCGACCTCGTCGAACTCCACGATGCCGAGCGTGCCGACTCCGGCCGCGGCCAGGTACAGCAGCGCCGGGCTGCCGAGTCCGCCGGCGCCGACCACCAGCACCTTGGCGTTCTTCAGCCGCTTCTGCCCGACCATCCCGACGTCCGGGATGATCAGGTGGCGGCTGTAGCGCGCGACCTCTTCCTTGGTCAGCTCCGACGCCGGTTCGACCAGCGGCGGCAGCGACGATGCGCCGGACATTCCCAGCTCCTCCTCAATGGTCGGTACCTGCTGCTCTCGGAGCTTGGCAGCGGTACCTCAAGCGTCCCCGAAGGGCACCCGAACAGGGCCTCACGGAATCTGCAACGCAAGACTCCCCGATGGGCTTCCGCAACCCAAACTACTCCCACGATCCGGGACGAAACTCCGGCCGCGACGGCCGGATCAGGAGCCCCCGGCGGTGGGGAACGGCCAGGCGTTGTACTTGCAGACGAAGCCGTCGGCGGGGATCTCGGTGCCCTGGTCGGCGATCTTGTTCAGCTCGTGCAGCTCGTTGTTGGAAACGCTGAACGACTGCTGCATCATCACCGGCGCCAATCCGCCCTGCACCGGGCAGCCGACGTGCTTGTTGCCGAAGACGTGCCCGACCTCGTGGTTGATCGCGTAGCGCTGGTAGTTGCCGATGTCGCCCTCGAACGACACCGCGCCGCGCACCCAGCGGGCGCCGTTGAGGTAGACCATGTCGCCCTTGCGGCAGGAGCTGTCGTAGGGCACGCCGTTGCTGTAGTCGCAGGCTTCGCGCGCGGTCTGCTGGCTGACCAGGATGACCCGGAAGTCCGGGCGCGGGCCGCCGGCATCCACCCGTTGCAGCGAGATCCCGCCACCCTGCGGGTTGGTCCAGCTGCGCGGATCGGACAGCGTGGCCTGCACCAGGTTTCCGAACTCGACGTTCGGGTTGCCGATCTGGACGCCGACCTCGATCTCGACGGTGTACCGGT
Organism: Saccharopolyspora sp. NPDC050389; assembly: GCF_040655595.1. NCBI lineage: Bacteria > Bacillati > Actinomycetota > Actinomycetes > Pseudonocardiales > Pseudonocardiaceae > Saccharopolyspora > Saccharopolyspora sp. NPDC050389. The sequence goes on along the minus strand of NZ_JBFAKG010000014.1, from coordinate 27,705 downwards.
AGAGCTGGCCCGAACCGATCACCTCGGACCTCCCGGGCAGCACCTGGAAGGTGCGCGCGCCGGTCTCCGGGATCGTGCCGCCGGGCGGCAGGTCGGCGGAGAACAGCGCGGGGTTGAAGGTCTGCCCGGGCGGCGCCTCGGTGACGATCGGCTCGGCCGGCGCGTCCGAGGCGATCGGGTCGAGCAGGCCGATGGCCGCGCCGTGCTCGGCGGGCCGGACGGTCTGGAACACGGCGAGCGCGCTGACCGCGATCAGCAGCGGCAGCGCGTAGATCCGCCAGCCGTAGCGCGTGTTGATCCCCCGGCGGCGCGGCCGCACGTCCTCATCGCGCTCGTCGGCGTCGTCGGCGAACTCGGGCTCCGGCGACGGCTCGGAGACGGGATGCCAGGAGGCGGCCAGCGGCTCGCCTCGACGACGGTCCCCGGAGTCCGCACGAGCGCTCGTCCGCCCCGCCGGTCGGCGGTCGGACGCGGAGGCACGAGATCGCTGCGGCGGACGATTCACCCTCTAAGCGTGCCACAGGCCCTCCGGCACCTTGAGCAACCACCGGCCACTCCGAGTGACGGCAACATCTGGGGCCACGCGGAGCAACGCGAACCGGTCACCACCGGGATTCGGCCTGCACCAGTCCGAGGAACGCGCGGGCGACCACGCGTGGCCGCTCCATCTGGGCAACATGGCCCGTTCGTGGCAGCACGAGGAGCCGGCCGCGCGGCAGCAGCATCGCGGTGCGCGGCGCCTTGCGGACGGTCACGACCCGGTCGGCGCTGCCCCACACGACCAGCGACGGCGCGGCGATCTCGGGCAGTCGGCGCCACAGCGAGTGCGTGGGCGGGACGAGCCAGGAACGCAGCAGCTCCACGGTGGTGCGTCCCAGCGCCGGGCCGGACCACGGCAGCCGGCTGCGCTCCTCGAACTCCGCGACCGCCTCGGCGAGCCGATGCGGCGGCACCGCTTCCGGCTCGGCGAAGCACAGCCGCAGCAGCTGCTCGGCCCGGGCGGCCGGCGGCACCAGCGCCAGCTCGCGCCGCGTGCGGTTGCCGAGGACCGGCACCATCGCCACCGCGATCCGCGGATCGGAAAGCCGCCGCGGATTCAGCCGCAGGTCGGGCATGGCCGGCGAGATCAACATCAGCGACGCGACCAGGTCCGGTCGCAGCGCCGCCACCTCGATGGCCACCGCGGCGCCGAAGGAATTCCCGGACAGGTGCACCGGCCCGGCGTCGAGCCGCTCCAAGAACCGGATCACCACATCGGCGTTCGCCTGGCGGGTGAAGGCGTACCCGGGCGGCGGCTCGGAGTGCCCGAAACCGGGCAGGTCCAGCGCGATGCTGCGCATCCGCCCGGCGAGCAGGCCGGCCAGATCGGTCCAGTTCGTCGACGAACCGGCCAGCCCGTGCAGGTGAACCGCGGTCGGCGCGGTCGGCGACGGCCCTGGCGTCTCCCGCAGGTGCAGCCGCAGCGGGCCCCAGCGGGTGGTCAGTTCGGCGTGCCGACCTGGCGGCGGCTTCGCGGCGAGGTCGATCGGCGGGATGCCATCGGCCACCAGCGGCACCCGCGTCAGGTCGGATCGGCCCGACCCGGCTCGCCGACGCGGCGGAGCGGCGGAAGTAGTCGTGGTCACATCCACAGCATGGCTGCCCGCCTGAGCCCGGATTTCGCTACCTGCCTCTACCGGCGAGTAGAGTCAGGCCCCACTGGGGGGCCGGAAGGCCGCCGAGCGCGAGTGGAAGGAATCGGGTGGAGGCCAGGATGACCGAGACCGCGCAGCCGAGCCGAGGTGTCCGGTTGCCCCGCGACGCACGCCGGGCACAACTGCTCGAGGCGGCTCAGCACGTTTTCGTGCACAACGGCTACCACGCGGCGGCCATGGACGACATCGCGGAGCGCGCGGGAGTCAGCAAACCGGTCCTCTACCAGCACTTCCCGGGCAAGCTGGAGCTCTACCTGGCCCTGCTGGAGACGCACGGCAACGAGCTGGTGCGCCGGGTCCGCGAGGCCATCGCGTCCACGTCGGACAACAAGCTGCGGGTGCGGGCCGCGATCGGCGCGCTGTACGAGTTCGTGGCCGGCGAGGGACAGGCGTTCCGGCTGGTCTTCGAATCGGACCTGCGCGGCGAGCCGGCCGTGGAGAGGGCCGTGGAGGGCGCCCTGTCCGGGTGCATCGACGCGATCACCGAGGCGGTCACGGCGGATGCCGGGCTGGACGCGGAGCGCGCGCGGCTGCTGGCGGTGGGCCTGGTCGGCCTGAGCCAGGTGACGGCGCGCTACTGGCTGGACGCGCGGGAGACGATCTCCCGCGACGAAGCGGTGAGCCTGATGTCGACGCTGGCCTGGAAGGGCCTCGCCGGCTTCCCGCTCCAGAACCCCTGATCACCCGCCCGAGCGCGATCCCTCCTGGAATCACGCTCGGGCGGGTGACGGTCAGCGGAGAGCCCGAGTGACGAGTTCGGCGATGCGGGCGGTGACCTCGTCGGCCCGTTCCAGCGGCAGCATGTGCCCGGCACCGGCGTAGATCAGCAGCTTGGCGCCCGGCAGGGCGTCCGCGATGCGCCGCGCGTGCGAGTGCGGCGTCAGGCGGTCGGACAGCCCGGACAGCACGACCGTCGGGATCGACCGCAGCGCCACGAGCGCGCCGTGCCGCTCGTGCTCGGCCAGGGCCTGCCGGTAGGCCGCCATGTTCGCCGGGTGGCAGCCGGCGACCCAGTCCGCGGTGGCGGCCACGTCGGCGGGCTCGGGCCGCCGGCCGAACAGCAGCCAGCGCATCCCCGGCCGCAGCCAGGACGACTGCGGGACCAGCCGCTTCCCGCGCGAGGCCGCGAGCCGCTTCCGGAACGCCTGCTCACCGCGGTTGGCGACGGCCGCGACCGGCCGGGGCAGGCCGAGGGTCGGCGCCACCAGATCGCCCGCCGAGGTCGCCACCAGCGCCACCGCGGCGACCCGCCGCGCGAACAGCTCCGGATGCTGCTCGGCGAGCGCCATGATCGTCATGCCGCCCATCGAGTGCCCCGCGAGCACGACCGGCCCCTCCGGGACCCGCTCCGCGATCAGCTGCGCGAGGTCGTCCGCGCACTGGCGGATGCTCGCGCTCCCCGGCTGCGCCGGGTCGCTCTCGCCGTGGCCCCGCAGGTCGAACCGCAGGGTCCGCAGCTGCGTCCCGGCCGCCTTCGGCAGGCCGTCCGCCACCCGGTCCCAGGTGTGCTTGGTCAGGGTCCAGCCGTGCACCAGGACGACGGTGATCGGCGCGTCGGCGGGCCCTTCGTCGACCACCCGCAACCGGGTTCCGTCGCTGGTCGTGAACTCGTCGGCGGTCATCGTGCGCAAGGTTTCTCCCTCATCGGATCAGGTGTGCCTTCTTCCACCAGCGCATGCCCGGCTTGCCGACCAGTCCGGCCTCGTCCAGGAACGCCATGATCTTCTCGCCGCCCCAGTGCAGGGTGTCCAGGAAGTTGGGGTTGGCCCAGGCCGCCTGGTAGCCGTCCCGCGGCCGGATCCCGACCGCCTTGTAGACGTGCGGGTTGATCAGGCTGAGGCAGATGCAGTACGACACGAGCGCGGTCCAGTACTGGTGGTAGGCGCGCTCGGCGGCGTTGCACTCGGCCATCCGGCGGACGACCTCTTCGCGGGCGAAGGTGACGTGCCGGGCCTCTTCGAGCACGTGGATGCGGTTGACCATGCGCACCAACGGCTGGACGTCTTCGTCGTACATCTGGTCGCGCTGGAAGCGGTCCAGGACTTCCTCGGCCACCAGGATCGACGCGTAGGCGGAGGGGCCGCGCAGCACCGTGGGCAGGATCCGGCCGCCGCGGTGCAGCAGCGGCAGCGGCCCGTAGGCGGGCGCGCCGATGCGGTCGACGGCCTTGGCGAACATGGTGGAGTGCCGGCATTCGTCGGCGACCTCGGTGAGCGCGTACTGGGCGTGGTTGGTGCGCGGGTCGGAGTTGTAGAACTCCTTGAGCAGCATCTGCATTAGCAGCACCTCGAACCACAGGCCGTTCGAGGCGATGCTGGCGAATTCGTGCTTGGTCAGCTCGATTCGCTGTTCCTCGCTGAGCCGGTCCCAGAGGCGCGTGCCGTAGAGCGAGCTGCGCTTGAAGGGGATGTAGGGCCGGCCGTCGGCCAGCGGCGCGTCCCAGTCGACGTCGATCTCGGGGTCGTAGCTGTTCCGGGCGGACGAATTCAGCAGCCGTGCGGCCGTCTTCTCGCGGTCGTTGACCTGCAGGGCCCTGCTCATCCGGCGATCACCCTCTCGGCATCGAGATTGCATGTTACTTCCAGTAACAGTTACCTTGGGTAGCGTGAGCCACATCTCTCGCCCTGTCAAGGCGGTTCCGCAGGAGAAAGCCCGCGGCGACGCGCGCCGGGAGCGCTGGCGCGAACACCGCCAGGCGCGCCGCGCCGAGTTCGTCGAGGCCGCGGTGCGCGCCATCACCAAGCACGGCGCCGAGGTCGGGATGGATGAGATCGCCGCCGAGGCCGGCGTCAGCAAACCGGTGCTCTACCGGCACTTCAGCGACAAGAGCGACCTCTACGTCGCGGTCGGCGAATGGGGCACCGAGCTGCTGATGCAGCGGCTGCGGCCGCTGTTCCACGAGGGCGGCACGCCCAACCAGCGCATCCGCCGCCTGCTCGACGCCTACCTCGGCACCATCGAGCAGTACCCGGAGCTGTACCGGTTCGTCGTGCAGCGCACCTTCGCGGACCGGCCGGTGCGCTCCGACCCGGTGTCGGCGGAGAAGACGGTGATCGCGAACTCGCTGTCCCGCATCCTCGGCGAGTACCTGCGGCTGCTGGGCCTGGACTCCGGTGGCGTCGAGGCCTGGAGCCACGGGCTGGTGGGCATGGTGCAGGCCAGCGGCGACTGGTGGCTGGAGCGGCAGTCGATGAGCCGCAGCGACCTCACCGACTACCTGGCGCAGATCATCTGGTTCGCCATCGACGGCGTGCTGCGCTCGGCAGGCCTGGTGATCGACCCCGACGAACCGCTGGACCTCGGCAACGACCTGCGCCTGGTGCCCGAGGAACGCGCGACGCACGAAGACGAGGAGGACGTGGACCATGGCTGACCACGAGCACGACGAGGACGACTACCGCGGCCCGGCCACGCTCCTGGCCGACGAACGGGAACTGGCCGTCGAGGTGGTGCTGCGCGGCCACTTCCAGCCCATCGACGGCCGCTTCCACTGGTACGGGCGCCTGGCCGCGCACCAGGACGTGGACGAATTCGCCAACCGCCGCAAGGCGGATGTGGTGTTGCGCACACCGGCGGGCGAGGCGGCGGGCACCCTCTCCGACCCGGATCCCTGGGGCCGCTACCGGATCACCGGCACCGGCCGGCCGCCCTTCCAGATCCCCACCGAACTGGGCTGAGCACGAGGTCGGGTAATGCTCGAGGGCACCTTCGGCCGAGTTCGGCCGAAGGTGCCCTCGAGCGGAAAAACCCAGGTCAGCTGACGCCGAAGCCGACGCGCGGCAAAGTCGCCGGGCCGATCTCCACGTAGGCGACCTTGGTCGACGGGACGATGATCCGCCGCCCCTTCTCATCGGTCAGCGCCAGCACGCCGTCTGCGTTCTTCAGCGCGTCGGCGACCAGCGACTCGACCTCTTCCGGGGACTGTCCGCTGACGACCGTCAGCTCGCGCGGGCTGTCCACGACGCCGATCTTGACCTCCACGCCGAACCTCCGTTGAGCACTCGAATCCGTTTGGATGTGGCAAGGCTATCCCAGGTCCCGCCATGATCGGCGAATCCTCGCGACGCCCGCCGCCCGTTCCGGCGAGGCGCCCGCGAGCACCACGGTCAGCCCAGGCCCAGTCGGGCCATGCGCTTGGTGTGGTTGCTCTGCAACCGCCTGAACATCGCCGCTATTCCGGTGAGGTCGCCGGAGCCCTTGATGATCAGCTCCGCCAGCGCGTCGCGCTCGGCGACCACCCGCTGCGCCTGCGTCATCGCCTCGCCCAGCAGCCGCCGCCCCCACAGCGTCAGCTTGTCCCGCAGCTTGCGGTCGTCCTCGCAGGCCGCCTGCACCTCGCGCTCGGCGAACGCCGAGTGGCCGGTGTCGGCGAGCACCGTCAGCACCAGCTCCCGCGTGGTGGGGTCCAGCCACTCGGCCACCTCGCGGTAGAAATCGGCCGCCAACCCGTCGCCGACGTAGGCCTTGACCAGTGATTCCAGCCACGAATGCGGCGCGGTGGACTCGTTGAAGGCCTCGAACGGCGCGGCGAACGGCTGCATCACCTCGTCGACCGCCACCCCGCGGCCCGCCAGGTGCTCCTCCAGCAGCCGGTAGTGGCCGATCTCCGCGGCGGCCATGCTGGCCAGCGCCGCGCGGCCGGTCAGCGTGGGTGCGGTGCGCGCGTCCTCGGCGAGGCGGTCGAAGGCCGACAGCTCCCCGAAGGCCAGCGCCGCGAGCAGATCCACGACGCCTTCCGCGTAACGCTCGTCACTTTCACCGCGCTGGTCAGCCTCACTCATGGCTGCGAGCCTAACCGGCGGCACGCCCGAGTTATACGCACCACGGTGAGAACGGCCGACTAACAGGTATCCTTGGGACTCGGAGGAGCATCGGCGTCCGGCGGCGCGTGTCGACGACCCGGTCGTTACAACCGTGGGGCTGGCTCCCCGAACGTCACGATCCGGGCGAGCCCCGTCCGAACGGGACGGCCCCCGGGACCACTGCCGGCGTGTACGCGGCCCGAGCGAAGAAATCGCTCGTCGGCCTTGGCGCGCACGCGACGCCGAGAAGAACGAACCAACAGCGGTTCAACCGCTGAGCGAACAAGGGCGCGCACCATCACGTCGGTGACCACGAGCACGAAGAGCGGCCGCGAGCAGCGAGCCGCCGTGCCGGGAGGACGTCGCCACGGATCGGCCCGAACCGGGACGCATGCGCGCAGGTACCGAGAGAGGCGATCATTCTGACGTTCACCAACAGCCAGGCCCCCGACGGCCTCGAAGACCACAGCGGGGGCGGCAGCCCCGACACGGCGGACGACCTGCAGCTGGAGCACCGCGAGTCCGGTGCCCCCGAAGCCACGGACGCGCCGCACCTGACCGTCGGCACCATCGGCAACACGGACTCCCCGACCTTCGCCGAGCTCGACGTGCACCCGGACATCGTCCGCGCGCTGCACGAAGCCGGCATCGAGCGCACCTTCGCCATCCAGGAACTGACCCTCCCGCTGGCGATGAAGGGCGAAGACCTGATCGGTCAAGCCCGCACCGGCACCGGCAAGACCCTCGGCTTCGGCGTCCCGCTGCTGCACCGCCTGCAGCTGCCTGGTGACGGCACCCCGCAGGCGCTCGTCGTGGTGCCGACCCGCGAGCTGTGCCTGCAGGTCACCCGCGACCTCACCGACGCGGGCAAGCACCTGGGCGTGCGCACCGTCGCCGTCTACGGCGGCCGCCCCTACGAGGAGCAGATCTCCGCGCTCCGCAAGGGCGTCGACGTGGTCATCGGCACTCCCGGTCGCCTGCTCGACCTGGCCGAACAGCGCCACCTGGTGCTCGGCAAGGTCCGCGGCTTGGTGCTCGACGAGGCCGACGAGATGCTCGACCTCGGCTTCCTGCCGGACATCGAGCGCATCCTGCACATGGTTCCCGAGCAGCGGCAGACGATGCTGTTCTCGGCCACCATGCCGGGCCCGATCCTGACCCTGGCCCGCACGTTCATGACGCAGCCCACGCACATCCGGGCCGAGCAGGCCGACGAGAGCGCGGTGCACGAGCGCACCCGGCAGTTCATCTACCGGGCGCACGCCATGGACAAGGGCGAACTGATCGCGAAGGCCCTGCAGGCCACCGACCGCGGCCTGGCGATGATCTTCAGCCGGACCAAGCGGACGGCCCAGAAGCTCGCCGACGAACTCACCGAGCGCGGCTTCGCGGCCGGCGCGGTGCACGGCGACCTCGGGCAGGGCGCGCGCGAGAAGGCGCTGCGCGCGTTCCGCTCCGGCAAGGTCGACATCCTGGTGGCCACCGACGTCGCGGCCCGCGGCATCGACGTCGCCGGCGTGACCCACGTGATCAACCTGCAGTGCCCGGACGACGAGAAGACCTACGTGCACCGCATCGGCCGCACCGGCCGGGCCGGCCGCGAAGGCGTCGCGATCACCCTCGTCGACTGGGACGACGAGCCTCGCTGGAAGCTGATCAGCGAGACGCTCGGCCTCGGCAAGCCCGAGCCGGTCGAGACCTACTCGACCTCGCCGCACCTGTTCGCCGACCTGGACATCCCGACGGACGTCACCGGTCGGCTGCCACTGGCCAAGCGCACCCGCGCCGGGCTGGACGCCGAGCCCGAAACGCAGGGCGACGCCAAGCGGCCCCTCCGCAACCGGCGGCGCACCCGCGGCGGCGCGGACCAGCACCCGGGCGAAGCCGAAACCGGCGCCCGCCAGGACAGCGACGCCGAGACGCGGCCCGCTCGACGCCGGCAGCGCCGGCGCACCCGCAGCGGAGCCGAAGCCGCGGGGCAGGCGCCGGAAGCGCCCGCCGCAGGCGGCGAAGCCGACGCCGGCGAACGCCCGCGCCGTCGGCGCCGCAGGCGCCGCTCGGGCGAGCCGACCGGCGAAGCCGGCGACACGGCGCGCAGCGGCAACGCCGAAGGCGGCGCCGCGTAGCAACAGGCGAGACCCGTGAGCCGGGAGGAGCGCGCAGCGCTCCGGGCGGCTCGCGGGTCGATTTTCATGAGCCTGTTGCATCCGAACGCTGCTGGCTGTCGTGAGCGGCAATGGCCGCTCAGGCAGCCGCAACCACTCACGACCCGCCGTCTCGCCGCGAGACGGCCGCCCGAGTCGTCGCCACCGCGATGCGGAGCAGGCTTGGGAAACTAAGCTCGGCGCAGGAACAGCCAGGCGATCGAGGAGTGACTGTGGTCCGGCCGGAGCGGCGCACGAGAACCGACCTCGCCGTGGTGGCACTGATCGTCGTGGCCGTGCTCGCCGGTAGCGTCGTCCTCTGGTTCAACAGCGATGCGCGCGCCACCGTTTCCGAACCGGCCGCCCAGCCGATTCCCGAGCTTCCCGCGGCCATCGCTGTGCCGGAGACGCTGTCCGAGGCATGGCGCGCGACCAGCACGGCCACTCCGGTGCCGGTCGTAGCCGGGCCTGCGGTGGTCACTGGAGCCGGCAACGAGGTGAGCGGCCACGACCCGCTGACCGGTCAGGTCGCCTGGCGCTACGCCCGCGACATCCCGCTGTGCACGATCGGCGAGGAGTGGAACCGCGCGATCGCGGTCTACCGCAAGTCCCTGAACTGCAGCGAGGTCACTTCGCTGCGCGGGGCGACCGGAGAGCGCGGGCCGCAGCGCAACGCCGACGCGGAGTTCGGCACCCAGCTGCTCGCCGACGGCACCTACGTGACGGCCACCGGGCAGCACTCCTTCGAATCCTGGCGCTCGGATCTGGTGCGCACCCAGCAGTTCGGCATGCCGCCCGCGGTGAAGAACCCGGACAACAACATGAAGCGCCCGGAATGCACCTACTCCTCGACCGCGGTGGGAGGTGAGCGGGTGGCGGCCGTCGAGGCTTGCCCGCACGAGCAGGGCCGGATCACCGTCCTGAAGACCCATCCCGAAGATGACGAGAAGCCGGAAGAGATCTTCAGCGTCGTGCTCGGCAGCACGTCGGCCGGGGTCATCGCGGTCAACGACAAGCACGTCGCGGTGGTTCTCCGAGACCGCTCCCAGGTCGTGATCTACAACAACGGCGGCACGGTGGAGACCACCTTCCCGGTGCGCGCCAGCACTCCCGACCTCCGGGCGAACGTGCAGGTCGAGCCGACCTCGAAGGGCCACCGGATCTACTGGCACACCGGCACCGACACGGTCGCGCTGGACCCGGAAACCCTCACTCCACTGTGGACTTCACCGGACACGCTCGGCCCGGGCGTCGGCTTCGGCGGAAAGCTGCTGGTACCGGTGCCCGACGGTCTCGCGGTCCTGGACGCGACCACCGGCAATCGCGAGCGGGTGATCCCGGTGGACCGCGCCGGCTACACCGGTCCGATCCAGCTCAATGCGGTGGGCCCGGTGCTCCTGGAGCAACGCGGCGACACGCTCGTCGCCCTGCGCTGAACCGGCAGCCCGAAAAGTCCTTGCCTCCCAACGGAAACACGGACTCCGGTCAAGCCCACCACCAGAACCACAGCGAGCCGAACACGACCACGAGAACTCCGCAGGCCGCCAAGCCGCCCTGCGCATCGTTGCGCCGGTCCGCGATCGCCTGCAGCACCAGGGCGATCAGCGCCGCCACCAGCTGAGCGATCAGCGCCGCCAGCCCGGGGCCTTCCTGCCCCTGGTTCGTCGCCCAGAACTGCACCGCCACCAGCACGAGCGCGAGCAGCAGGAAGCCGGCCGCCAACGCGCCGGTGAGGCCGCGGAGAGCGGAACCGGCCCGGCTGGGCGGCTTCGGCCGGCTCAGCGAGTGCCGACCGCGCGGCCGCTGCGGCGGAAGATCGTCGGATCCCGGCAGGCGCCGTGTGCGGGGCGGCCGCGGTCGTTGCGAAGCGGGTGTGCGCATCGGCCCGTCCTCAGGTCGCATGCTCGTCAATCCCCCAGCAAGGCCCACGGGGGCAGGCTCGGCGCCGCCTGTCGGCCCTCCGCGCAATGCGCCCGGAAGTCGCACCACGAGCAGTGCCGCCCGGTTCGCACCGGGAACATCGCCTGCGCATCAGCACCGAGTTCGAACGCATCCGTCGCGGCCTGGAGCTCCCCGGCGAGCTGCTCGGCGCGATCCTGCAGTGCGGCAAGCGATTCCGCGGTGTGGTCCCAACCCGCGACCGTCCCGGTCGGCAAGTGGTGCAGCTCGACCCGCCGGCACGGCCGGCGCAGCTTTTTGCGCGCTGCCAACGCGTACAGCCCGAGCGCCAGCGACTGCCGCGCATCGTCGACGCGAAGTCCGTGCCGCCCGGTCTTGTAGTCGACGACGACGAGTTCGCCGTGCCGGTCGTCGATCCGGTCCACCCGTCCCTCGGCGATGATCGACCCCATCGGCGCGGACACCCAACGCTCGACCGCGAGCGGCACGACGTCGGGCGGCAGCTGCTCGACGTAGGAGCCGACCCACTCCTGCGCCCGGCGCCGGTAGTCGCCCGCCTGCTCCGGGCTCGCGAAACCGTCGGACTTCCAGTACTCGCGGACCAACGCGGCAGCGCGCTCCGGGCTGCGCTGTTCTGCTTTCAGCTCGAAGTACGCGCGCAGCGCGTTGTGCACGACGGCGCCCAACGTGGCGTTCGCCCAAGCACCGGCGCGCGTCGGCGTCGGCCGGTCCAGGTACGTCATGCGGTACTTCCGGGGGCACTGCGCCCAGGTCGCGAGCCTGGCCGGCGTGACCCGCACCAGCTTGCTGGGAATTCCTTCTAGACCGAGCTGCCCCTGCACGCCCCCACAGTACGCAGTTTTCCCGCTAACCGACCGATCCGCCCCGATCAGCTGATGACCTTGCTGCCGCTGCACCGCTCCACCAGGCGATCCAGCGAGTCGGGCGGAGTGGTCTCCTGGCCGATCTGGATCGTCTTGTTGGTGCCGTGGTAGTCGCTGCTGCCGGTGGGGATCAGGTCCAGCTCGGCGGCGAGCCCGCGCAGCCGCGTCCGGGTCTCGGCGTCGTGGTCGGGGTGATCGATCTCGATCCCGGCGAGCCCGCGCCCGGCGAGCTCGGCGACGACGTCGGCGGTCACGATCGGGCCGCGCGCGGTCGCGAAGGGATGCGCCAGCACTGTCGCGCCACCGGCCTCGGCGATCATTTCGATCGCGCGGTGCACGGGGGTGTCGGTGCGCGGGAGGTAGTAGCTACCGCGGCCGCCGAGGTACTTGGCGAAGGCCTCGTCGACGCTGGCCACCGTCCCGGCGTTGACGAGCGCGCGGGCCAGGTGCGGACGGCCGCCGGGCGAGTCTGGCGGCAGCCCCGCCATGAGCTCGTCCGGGTCGACCGGGAAACCGTCCTCGGCCATGTGCTGCGCCATCTGGTACAGCCGTTCCCGGCGCTCCGCGCGCAGCCGCGACTGCTCCCGCACGAGAGCGACCGAGTTCGGGTCGAAGAGGTACGCCAGCAGGTGCACGGTGATGTTCCGGCCGTTCTCGTCCGGGCACGAGCACGACAGCTCGGCGCCCGGAACCAGCCGGAACCGGCCGGGCTCCGCGAGATCGCGCACGGCCCGCTCGGCCGCCGCCCATCCCGCGGTGGTGTCGTGGTCGGTGATCGCGATCGCGTCCAGGCCGGCGGCGAGCGCCGTCGCCACCAGCTCTGCCGGCGTATCGGTCCCGTCGGACTCGGTGGAATGCGTGTGCAGGTCGATTCGCACACCCACCAGTGTGACCGATGGTCCGGCGGCGGGCCGAACCAACACCCGACCGGCCGACCCGGACGCTGCCGCGCCGGGCCGACCGGATCGGTCAGAGCTTGGCTGCCTTCCGCTTGCCCACCGCAGCGCGCCGCGCCTTGAGCATCGAGAAGCGGTCCTGCTGCTGGCCCTTCTTGTCACCGAAGACGAGCGCCGAGATCGCGTCCTCGACCTCGGTCGGGTTCGGCACGTAGTCGATGCGGTTGAGGGCCTGGATCTGACCGGCCGACTCGACCACGAGCGTGCCGTATCCGAGGACACGGCCCATCATCGTGCGAGCGAACGTCAGGTCCGTGACCTTCGTGATCGGCATCATCGCCACGTTGGTGGTGAAGATGCCGGTGGTGATCAGGAATCGCTTGTCGGTCACGACGACGCGTTCCACGTACCAGTCCAATACCTGGTACGCGAAGCGGATCAGGATGATCAGCCCCGCGTACCAGAGGATGTTCTGGACCAGCCCACCGCTGCCCTCGGGCACCAGGTAGGACATCATCACCAGACCCACCAGCAAGCCAGCCGCCTCGAAGAGGTCCCACACCAGGACCGCCCAGTGACGCCGAACGCGGATCACCCTGCGCTCGCTGTCCAGCAGGTATTCGTCGGGGTCCCTAGGAGCGAACACGGCACCCGCCTCCCGCGGCTCGCGCTTTACTGGAAGAGGTTCTGCATGAAGGTGATGACGGCTTCAGCTGCTCCCCGGAGACTGTCCAGGATGCCGTTGATGACACCACTGGCTTCCACTGGCGCGGAAAACAGGAAGAACAGGAGGAAAGCAACTCCGGCCCACGTGAGGATTTTCTTCATGTTCACTGTGACGCACCCCGTCCGAAATGCCCTTGAGTAGCGCAGGCGCCTGCTGATCCGTTGTACCGCACTCCGCCGCTTTACGGCAGCTTTGTACCGCACTTGGGTCAGTCGTTTCCGGGCAGCCCCGGATCAACTACCCTCCGTGTTGATGATCGTATCGGAGAATCCCGTGATCCGCTGCGTCGGCGCGATAATTCACCATCCGGATGGCCGATTGCTGCTGGTCAAACGCGCACATGAACCTGGGAAGGGGAAGTGGTCCCTGCCGGGTGGCCGAGTGGAGCCCGGAGAGACCGACCATTTGGCGGTACAACGCGAAGTCCGCGAAGAAACGGGACTCTCCGTCACCGTCGGTGAGCTCATCGGCCGAATCTTCCGGCCCGCGCCGCACGGCACCTACGAGATCCTGGATTACTCCTGCCGGAGTAATGATCAGGAGCTTTCCGCAGGTGACGACGCCGCCGATGCGATTTGGGCGGACAGTGCGACTTTCGCCACACTAGACCGCGATGATGCCCTGACCGAAGGGCTGGCCGAGATCCTGCGGTCCTGGGATAGTTTACCCCGCAACGAGTGATGGCTGAAATACGACAGGGGAACGCCGTCGAGGCCCGGTCACGACGCGCCGAGAGGCGCGGTTCGAGTCGAACACGAGTCCGGTTGCGATTCGCCTGATCCGCCCAATTCGCCCGTTTCATGCAACGCGGTTCCGACGGGTTGTGACCTTGAATGCGAGCCGTTGCGGTCGACCCACTCGGACGGAGTATCGTGTCCGGTTGGCTGACTTGGGAACCACCGCATCGGTGGATGACCTTCGGGAGGTGAGGGATCGTGGACAGCAGTGCCGATAGCGCGCTTCCGTGCAGTACCAACAGCATCCCCGCCGGAAGGGCCAGCCGCTAGGCGTTGCCCGTCAGGGCCGGCAGGGATGCGCGAGCAGCGGGCAGAGCCCGCGAAGCACGCCACCCGCGCAGCAGTCACCCGGATCCCCGTCCACCGGGGAGCTGCGCCCGGACCTTTGGAGGTCGCCGTGCCCAACTTGCCTTCGCTCGGCCTGCGCAACCGGAACAGCCGCGCACCCCGAACGCTCGTCCGCAGTGCCGCACCCGTTTCCGCGTACGTCGTCGACTGCGCGATCTACGACGAAGGACGCCGCGTCGAAGGTTCGTGGAACCACGCCGACGCCATCGAAGAGGTGCGGCGGCGCGGTTCCGGCTTCGTCTGGATCGGGCTGCACGAGCCCACCGAGGAGCAGATCAACGGCATCGCCGAAACCTTCGGCCTGCACGAGCTGGCCGTCGAGGACGCCGTGCACGCGCACCAGCGCCCGAAGCTGGAGCGCTACGACAACACGTTGTTCATGGTGCTCAAGACGGTCCGCTACACCGACACCGAGACGCGGTCGGCGACCAGCGAGATCGTCGACACCGGCGAGCTGATGGTGTTCCTGGGCCGCGACTTCGTCATCACGGTGCGGCACGGCAAGCACGCCGGCCTGGGCGATGTGCGCAGCCAGCTGGAGGCCGATCCGGAGCAGCTCGCGCTGGGCCCGTCGGCGGTGCTGCACGGCGTCGCCGACCACGTGGTGGACACCTACCTGGAGGTCACCGAGGCCATCCAGGACGACATCGACGAGATCGAGGCCGAGGTCTTCGAGCCGGGCACCAAGATCGACGCCGAGCACATCTACCTGATGAAGCGCGAAGTCATGGAGCTGCGCCGCGCGGTGCAACCGCTGACCAAGCCGATGCAGCGGCTCGCCGAGGGCTACACGCCGATGGTGGCCGACGAGGTGCGGTCCTACTTCCGCAACGTCGAGGACCACCTGGCCAGGGTTTCCGAAATGGTCGGTGCCTTCGACGAGCTGCTGACCACCCTGGTGGACGCGACGCTGGCCAAGATCACGCTCCAGCAGAACACCGACATGCGAAAGATCTCGGCGTGGGTCGCGATCGTCTCGACGCCGACGATGATCGCCGGGATCTACGGCATGAACTTCGACTTCATGCCCGAGACGCACTGGAACTTCGGGTATCCCCTGGCCCTCATGGTGATGCTCGGCGCCTGCGTCGTCCTGTTCAAGATCTTCCGGCGGAACAAGTGGCTGTGATCGCACTTCGTAACGAATCCCGTGCCGCCGGCGATATGCCGTGCGGGGTCACTTCGCGACCGATCGCCGTAGATCGGACGCCGTTCCGCTTGTCATTGTTCACCGTCCGTTCTCATCGGGCGGCGCGAGCGCGTGAGGAGGTTGTCATGCACCGTCTTCCGCAGCACCAGGGGCGGATCCGGCATCGGCTCCTCACCATTCCGATCCTCCCGCGGCGAAATCCCGTGACGCGCCGGGAGATCGCCGAGAAGTTGTTCCGGCACACTGCTTGGGTGCAGCGAAAACCTGGCGCGATGTGGGACGCGGTTCCCGCCGCGCCGCGCGCCGCCGCGCGCTGACGCCTGCCGGGACCACCGCGGGCCACATCGTGAAAGCGAATTTCGGTCAGATCTTCGTTCCTTTCACGTTGGGAGGCACCGCCATGACTCGCTTGGCCGCCAACAAGCTCACCCTCCTGGTCGCCCTGATCATGGGGTGGATCGTCACCCTGTTCGTGCTCATCGCGAACCAGCTCTAACACTCCGTGTTCGACCGTCCTCTATGGACTGAATCCGGCACGCCCGGCCGGTAACCGGATTCGGCGACAGGACCGGGCGGCGCCGTCGCCCCGCGGTTACAACACTCCCACCAATCGTCGCGATGCTGGGAGTGATCACAGATGTCGCTGGTCGAACGGATGTTGTCGTGCGGGGCCGCCGTCCCGCTTCTCCTGCTCTGCGCTGGGCCGCCGCTGCTGGCGGCCCAGCGGACGCCGTCGGAGCAGCGAATACTCGAACTCACCAATGCCGAACGGGCCCGGGCCGGGTGCCCGCCGGTGCGCCTGAACGGCGACCTGACCCGGGCGGCCGCCGGGCACAGCGCGGACATGGCGCACCAGAACTTCTTCGGCCACACCGGAAGCGACGGCCGCGATCCCGTGGACCGCACCCGGTCCGAGGGATTCCCGAGCGGCTACGTCGGCGAGAACATCGCCGCCGGCGGCGAGACCGCCGACGACACCTTCCGCCAGTGGATGGAAGCCGCCCCGCACCGGGACACCATCCTCGACTGCGCCTTCACCGACCTCGGCATCGGCCACGCGGCGACCGAGCACAGCCGCTACCGCCACTACTGGACCCAGGAGCTCGGCCGCCCCTGAACCCGTGACGGGCACCTCCGGGAGGTGCCCGTCCAGCCGGGTCAGGTGAGGGTCCGGCCCGTGGTGGGGTCGAAGAGGTGGATCTTGTCCGGGTCGAACCAGACCGTCAGGGGCCGGCTCTCCCTGGCCGCCGATTCGACCGAGAGGCGGGTGACGACCTGTCCCTCGTCCGTGGGGACCTCGGCGCTGCCGCTGTCGGCCGCCAGCTCGTCGAGTTCCGCCGTGCTCGCGCGTCCACCGTGCAGGGTGAAGTACACGTACTTGTCCGAGCCCATCTCCTCCACCACGTCCACCTCGCCGGTGAACGTCGCGCCCGCCGCGCGGGCCGCGTCGTCGAGCAGCGCCGCGTCCTCGAAATGCTCCGGGCGGATGCCCAGCACCAGTTCGCGCGGTGCGTCCGCGGACTCCAGCGCGGTGCGGATCCGGTCGCTCAGCGGCACGTCGCCCAGCGGGCCGCGCAGCACGCCGTCGGCCAGCTCGACCGGCGCGAAGTTCATCGCGGGCGAGCCGATGAAGCCCGCGACGAACAGATTCGCCGGGTGCTCGTAGAGGTGCTGCGGGGCGCCGACCTGCTGCACCACTCCGCCGCGCAGGACCACGACCCGGTCGCCGAGGGTCATCGCCTCGGTCTGGTCGTGCGTGACGTAGACCGTTGTGGTGCCCAGCCGCTTCTGCAGCTTCGACACCGAGGTCCGCATCTGCACCCGCAGCTTCGCGTCCAAATTGGACAACGGCTCGTCCATCAGGAAGGCCTTGGGGCTGCGCACGATCGCCCGCCCCATCGCCACCCGTTGCCGCTGCCCGCCGGAGAGGTTGGCGGGCTTGCGGTCCAGGTGCTTGGAGAGGTCGAGGATCTTGGCGGCCTCCTCGACCTTCTGCCGCACCGTCGCCGAATCCACCTTGGCCAGCCGCAGCGGGAACGCCATGTTCTCGAACACCGTCATGTGCGGGTACAGCGCGTAGGACTGGAACACCATGGCGATGTCGCGGTCCTTGGGCGCGCGCTCGTTCATCCGCTTCCCGCCGATGCGCAGTTCGCCGCCGCTGATGTCCTCCAGCCCCGCGATCATGTTCAGCGTGGTGGACTTCCCGCAGCCGGAGGGGCCGACCAGGATCACGAACTCGCCGTCCGCGATCTCCAGGTTCACCTCGTTGACCGCCAGCGCCCCGTCCGGGTAGCGCTTGGTCACCTTGTCCAGCACGATCTCGGCCACTTCGGTTACCCCTTCACTGCGCCGGAGGTCAGTCCGGACACGATGCGACGCTGGAAGAACAGCACGAACACGATGATCGGAATGGTGATCACCACCGCGGCCGCGGAGATCGACCCCGTCGGGTCCTCGAACTGCGAGTCACCGGTGAAGAACTGCAGCGCCACCGGCGCGGTGCGGGAGTTCTCCGTCGAGGTCAGCGAGATCGCGAAAAGGAAGTCGTTCCAGCAGAAGATGAACACCAGGATGGCGGTGGTGAACACGCCCGGCGCGGCCAGCGGCGCGATCACCTTCGCGAAGGCCTGCCCGGGCGTGGCGCCGTCCATCTTGGCCGCCTTCTCCAGTTCCCACGGGATCTCCCGGAAGAACGCCGACAGCGTGTAGATGGCCAGCGGCAGCGAGAAGGTGATGTACGGCAGGATCAGCCCCGGCCAGGTGTCGAACAGGCCCAGCGCCCGCTCGATCTCGAACAGCGGCGACACCAGCGACACCTGCGGGAACATCGCGATCAGCAGCGAGGCGCCGACCAGCACCCGCTTGCCGGGGAAGTCCAGCCGGGCGATCGCGTAGGCGGCCATGGTGCCCAGCACCACGGCGATCGCGGTCGCGATCAGCGCGATGCCGATCGAGTTCAGCAGCGCCCGGGTGAACTCGCTGGTGGAGAAGATCGCCGCGTAGTTCTCCAGGGTCCATTCGCGCGGGATCAGGTTGCCGTCGGCGAGCGTCGCCGGCGTCTTGAACGACAGCGACAGGATCCACAGCACCGGCACCAGCGCGTACACCAGCACGATGATGTTGAGCAGCGCCCACT
This sequence comes from Saccharopolyspora sp. NPDC050389, assembly GCF_040655595.1. NCBI lineage: Bacteria > Bacillati > Actinomycetota > Actinomycetes > Pseudonocardiales > Pseudonocardiaceae > Saccharopolyspora > Saccharopolyspora sp. NPDC050389. Next base: position 9,285 of record NZ_JBFAKG010000014.1, on the reverse strand, counting down.
TGGTCTTCCGCGCGGGGGTCTCGGCCCCGCCGACGCCGGCCATCAGCGCCTCCCCTTGTCGTCGCTACCGGGTGCGGCCGCGCCGAAGAGCTTGACGAAGATCCACGCGATGAGCGCGACCGCGATGAAGATCAGCACCGACATGGTCGAGCCGATGCCCAGGTTCAGGCCTTTGATCAGGTTGTTGTAGGCGAGCACGGACACCGACGAGGTGCCTTGCGCGCCGGAGGTGAGCACCACGATGTTGTCGAAGACGCGGAACGCGTCCAGGGTGCGGAACAGCAGCGCGACCAGGATGGCCGGCTTCATCACCGGCAGCATCACCTTCACGAACCGCTGCCACGGCCCGGCGCCGTCCATCGCCGCCGCCTTGAGCAGGTCGTCCGGCACCAGTGCCAGGCCGGCCATCAGCAGCAGCGCCATGAACGGAGTGGTCTTCCAGATCTCCGCCACGATCACGATGGCCAGCGCGCTGGCGTACTCGGTCAGCGGCGCGCCGCCCGGCGTGATCGCGTTGGCCAGGTAGCCGGTGTCGGGCGTCCAGGCGTAGCGCCAGCTGAAGGCCGCGACCACGGTGACGATGCCGTACGGGATAAGTGTCACGGTGCGCACCAGGCCGCGGCCGACCAGCGCCCGGTGCATGACCAGCGCCAGCCCCATGCCGAGGGCGAACTCGATCGCCACCGAGACGACGGTGACCAGGATCGTCACCCAGAACGCGCTCCACCAGTAGCCGTTGCCGAGCACCGTGACGTAGTTGTCCAGCCCGACGAACTCGCGCTGGTCCGGGTACTTGAGGTCGAAGCGCTGGAACGACAGCCACAGCGCGTAGAGGATCGGCCAGCCGGTGACGGCGAGCATGACCAGCGCGGCCGGGGCGCACAGCATCCAGCCGAGCTTGCGTTCGGCCTTCTTGCCCTCGCTGATCGCTTTGGCCGTGGGAAGGGAGTCCTTCAGCTGCACCATCACGGCATCACTCCCTTGGAGTCCAAGGCGTTCTGCACCTCGGTGCGCATCCGCTCCGCAGTGCTCTGCGGGTCGATCTCCGCGATCGGAGCGAGCAGGTTGGACAGCGCCGTGGAGACGTTCTGCGCGGCCGGCGTCACCGGTCGCACGCCCGGATCCTTGAGGGCTTCCAGGATGGTGTCGCGCATCGGGTATTCGGCGGCCACCTCGGGATCCGAGTAGACGGATTCGATCGCGGGCGGCACGCCGTCGTTGATGGCGGAGAACTTCTGGCTCTCGGGGTTCCGCAGGCACTTGGTCGCCTCGAAGGCCAGGTCCGGCTTGGTCGAGTAGTTGCTGACCGCGTAGTTGGCGCCGCCGATGGTGGACTTGCTCGGCACTCCCGGCTGCAGTCCGGGCAGCCGAGCCCAGCCGACGTTGCCCGCCAGCTCGGGCTTCTTCTCCTGCATCGACGGGTAGACGAACGGCCAGTTCAGCTGGAACGCGGCCTGCCCGGTCTCGAACTCCTGCCGGGCGTCGTCCTCCTTGGCGTTGTTCATCGACGCGCTGGTGACGCCCGCCGTGCCGAGGTCGCGCAGCGCCTGCAACGCCTGCACCGCGCCCTCGTCGACGATCGCGCGCTTGCCGTCATCGGAGATGATGTGCCCGCCCGCCGACTGCACGAGCGTGTTGAAGTGCACGTACAGGCCCTCGTACTGCGCGCCGGTGAGCGAGATCCAGTACGGCTTGCCCTCCTGCTTGAGGCGCTGGGCGGTCGAGATCATCTCGCCCCACGTACGCGGCGGCTCGGGCACCAGATCCTTGCGGTACCAGAGCAACTGCACGTTCGTGTTCTTCGGCGCCGCGTAGAGCTTGCCCTCCCAGGTCGCCGTCTCCAGCGGCCCTCGCAGCGTGTCGCGCTCGGCTTCGGCCTTGTTCTCGCCGGTCCACTCCCGGATCCACTTGGCCTCGGCGAACTCACCGGTCCAGGAGACGTCCAGGTAGAGGATGTCCATGCCGCTGTCGCCTGCGGCCAGCCTGCGCACCATCTGTTCGCGTTGGCCGTCGGCGTCGCGGGGCAGCTTGTGGTAGACGATCTGGTACCGCCCGCCTGATTCGGCGTTGCAGCGGTCCACGTTCTGCTGAAGGTTCTCCTCAGGCGCGCTGTAGAGGTTCACGGTGTTCGCGCCGGAGGCCGGTGCGCAGGCGGTCAGCGCGGACGCGCACACGAGCGACGCGCCCAGCACTGCCGCTCCACGGGTGCGGCGAACTCTCACGGTCGGTCCTTCCAGTTGCTGGTCGCAGCCACGACCGAGCACTGGGGTGCCCACGCTTCGTCGCCTGCCACCACCGGCGGTGAGCCGGTGTTGGCAAGCTAGGCGTCTTGATCAGTCAAGGCAAGGGCGGAGAGTCCCTTGTTGCTAATACGTGAAAGTCGGCGAAACCGGGCGGCGGGCACATTGCGCCAAAAGCCGTTCCGCGCTGCACTGATCGGCGCAAAGATGCTGCTCACCGGGGCCTTCCGGTCGGTGAGAACGCGATGCGAATTCCGGGAAAAACGCGAAACCCAGGCTCCCGCCTCGCAGGAAGTCCTGGGTTCCGGTCCGCTCGGTCGATCACTGCGCCGGCGGTGGGCGCATGGCGAGTTTGGCGAGCAGGTCTCGGCCCTGTTCGGCGTGACGCGGCTGGGCCAGCACGTCGTAGCGGCCCGCGACCAGCTGGCTGGCCGAGGAGAAGTCCCGGCGACCGCGGGTCGAGGCGTAGCCGACCGCCGCGGAGACCAGGCCGAACACGATGCCAGCGCCCAGGCCGACCAGCACCGGGCCGAACCAGCTACCCTGCGGCGTGAACAGGCCCAGGATCAGGCCGACGAACAGGCCGAACCAGGCTCCGGAGGCCGCGCCCCCGCCCAGCACCCGGCCCCAGGTCAGCCGCCCGGTGACCCGCTCGACGAGCATCAGATCGACGCCGACGATGGTCACCTCCTGGACCGGGAAGTCGCTGTCCGCCAGGTGGTCGACGGCGCGCTGCGCCTCTTCGTAGGTGCCGTAGGAACCGATCGGCCAGCCGCTCGGCGGGGTGGGCAGGTTGGGTGTGCCCGGCGCCGACCGGCCGGAGCCGGTGAACGGATTGGACACCGCTGACACCTCCGTTGGATTGCTGCCATGACGGGGACGGCGGGAGGCGGGCGAGCCCGATTCCGGCGTATTGTCCCCTACCCCATCAGGTTACCCCGTGAAGTCTTCCGGAGATCATGTCCGTCCGAGCGGTTCTGCGCATCCGCAGACCGGGCATCACCCGGCCGCCTCCCGCCGGACGACCGTGAACGTCAGCGCCGCGCACCCCAGTGCGGCCAGCGCCAGGAGCACGAGACCCCAGGTGTAGTCGCCGGCCGTGCCGTAGATCGCGCCCATCACCAGCGGCGGGAAGAACCCGCCCAGGCCGCCCGCAGCGCCCACCAGACCGGTCACCGCGCCGACCTCGTCGGGCGGGGCCAGCTTGGCGACCAGCGCGAACACCGCACCCGCCCCGGCCCCGAGCACCGCGGCCAGCCCGAGGAAGGCGATCGTGCCGAACGGGACGAGCGGCAGTTCGAAGGCCGCCAGGGCCGCGAACAGCACGGCGAGCGAGCAGGCGATGCCGAGGACGTCGACCGGGTGCACGCGGTCGCAGAGCCAGCCGCCGACCAGCCTGGCCACCACGGCCAGCACCACGAACCCCGCCGTGCGCATCGAGGCGTCGCTCACGGCAAGGTCGTAGGCGGACTTGAGGTAGGTGGGCAGGTAGAGTCGTGGACCGCCGCGCTCGGCGTCTCCGAGCGGCTCTACCACGTGGTGGCGGTCGGCCTCGGCGCGCTGGCCGGGATCTGCACGCTGGTGGGGGGTCGCGCTGCTGATCTACCGGCGGCGCCGCAACGGGCCGGTGTTCTCCGCGACGACCGTCAACGACAAGGCGCCGTACCTGGTGCTGGTCGGGGCGATCGTGCTCGGGTTGCTGACCACGGTGCTGGCCAACGGCAGCACCGAAGGCTACGACTACCGCGCCACCGTTTCGCCGTGGTTCCGCAGCATCTTCGTCCTGCAGCCCGACGTGGCGCTGATGGTGGACGTGCCCTGGTCGTTCAAGGCGCACATCCTGGTGGGGATGCTGCTGTTCGCGCTGTTCCCGTTCACCCGGTTGATGCACGCCTTCAGCGGTTTCGCCGCGGTGCGCTACCTGTTCCGGCCCTACGTCGTCTACCGCAGCCGGGCCGAGGCGCGGCCCCGCCGCGGCGGGGAGCCCGTCGGGGTCCCCGGCCAGCGCCGCGGCAAGCACGACGCCCCGCACCCGACCCGGAAGCCCTGAAACCCGCTCAGGCGGGATCGGAAACCTCGGTCCGGGGCGCCTTCGCCCGCGGCGGTGCCTTCGGCGCGAAATCGGCACGCCGCCTGGGCCGCGGCGCGAGGACGTCGACGGTGCCGACCAGGATCATGTGGGCGTAGGCGGTGAGGCCCGTCGCCAGGATGATCCAGCCTCCGCCGCTGAAGGCGTTCGGCTCGTACGACCACAGAACGCCGACGAACACCAGCAGCGTCAGCACCGACGCGCCGACGCGCGCGGCGGTGCGATAGGCCACCGCAGCGGGCCAGGTCAGCAGCCCCGCGACCAGCGCAAGCCCGAGGGGGCCGAGCCGGAATCCGGTGGTGAACAACCAGAACTCGGCCGCCAGCAGCACCGCACCGATGAACACCGCGGGCAGCCAGCGCGCCAAGCCGCGGCCGAAGCGGTGCGTCAGGCGCCACCCCGACCACACGGCGAAGACCGCGGTGAACAGCATTGCCAGCAGCGCGCCGGGGCCGAAGGACGTGCCCGAGAAGTCGGCCACGACGAGCCAGTTCCCGGGCACGCCGCCGAACCAGCCGAAGCCGTCCGCACACGCGACGTCCACGCCGGTGCCGGAATCCGAGCAGGCCGCGGACAGGGCGAGGATCGGCGATTCCGCCGAACCCGGCGGGAAGGGACCGTCCGATACGACGAACGAGCTCTCGAACGCCGACTCGTGCTGGTCTGCGGACAGGACCTGCGTCCCGGGCATCGACCCCCACCCGACGCCGGTGAACACCACGGCACTCGCCGCCAGGAAGCCCAGCAGCGCCGCGCGGCGCGGTGCGGCGACGGCGTACACGATCGCCATCAGCAGCGGCTTGATCAGCGCCATCGCCCGACGCCCCAGCCAGGGCAGCACGCCGCGCCCGGAGGGGCGGACGGCCCGGTAGGCGAGCAGTCCGAAGCGCGTCGCCATCGACAGCGCCCGGCGCTCGCCGAGGTCGGCGAACCGCTGGCGGCCGATGTCGTAGCGCTCCACCTGGCCGGACAGCCGCTTCGGGGCCGACGTCGGCGGCCGACCGCCGCCGCGCGGGTCCGCCCCGGACGAAACGGTTTCGACGAAAGGGATTTCCTCCGCTGCGATCGTCCACTGCAGACGTTCGGTGAGCAGTCGCCGGGTCTCCGCCAGCGAATGCTCATCGTCCGGGTTGGCGAACAGCGCATCGAGCTCGGCGCGCACCTCACCGGCGTGCCGCGCCCACACCTCGGCGAGGAATCCGCGCCACTGCTTGGCCTGCTCCTCGTCGAGCTCCCCGAGTTCCGCCGTCGTCGGGCGGGAGACGATCGCCTGCAGCGCGTCGCCGAGCTCCTCCGAGTCGCTGTGGCGCTGCGCCAGCCGCGTCGGGTCGGCGAGCAACCTGACCAGCGCGGCGGCGGAGTCCATCCGCCCCCACATCCAGTCGTTCGCCCGCCATTTCGCGGACAGGAACGCGCCGAAGTTTCCCACGTCCAGGCCGCGGATCTTGTCCGCGATCCGCAGCGGCGCGCCCTCGCCGCGCCGCAGCGCGTCGAACGGCAGCGGGCTCTGCTCGTCGCTGACCACGCGCAGCAGGTTGATCCGCGATCCCGGGACGCGGCCGACGTCCAGCGGCGCGGTGAGCACCACCAGCTGCTGCAACGTCTCCGATCGCCGGTCGCTGCGCTCCAGCAGCGCGTAGCCGAGCTGCTGGGGCTCGTCGATCCGCTCGCGGGGCGGCGCCGCCGCGGCCAGCCGGTCGGCGACCCGGTTCAGCACCGCGCGCGCCTCGGCGACCGCGTCCACCCCGGCGGCTTCCGGTACCGCGTCCGCACCAGATGAGTCCACAATGGACATGAGCTCGCGCGCGAACTCGGCGAGATCCTCGTGGAAGTCTTCGCCCGCCTCGATGGCGCGCAGCACCTCGCCCAGCAGCGGCTGGATCGGCGACGGCAGCGCGTGCTGCAGCCTGGCGCGGCGGCGCAGCACGCGCTGCACCCACTCGTCGAGTTCGGACGTTTCGACGATCGGTTCCAGCTTCGCGCCGTTGATCCAGTACTGGTCGGCGTGCCCTTCCAGCACCTCGCCGAAGCTACGCAGCCGGTAGAGCACGGACTTGCAGCGCCCGATCTCGCGGCTATCCGGCGCCCAGCGCTCGATGTCCCAAGCCCAGCCGAGGCATTCCTGCACCGCGGTGAGCAGGCCGCGCGCATCGTCGAAGACGCGCGTGGTGGCGTCGCTGCCGAGCCCCGCCGACAGCCGGTGCGCGAGCTGCGTTCTCGCCTGCGCCGACCATTCCGCCAGCGGATCTCCGACCACCGGCGGCAGCAGCTTGCCGTCCTCGATGCCCGCGGGCTCGGTGAGCAGCCGGTACACCGTCTGGGCGTCCAGCTCCGCGCGAACCACCGCGTGGTCCGGAGCGACCGCGTCGACCTGCTGCGCCAGCACCGCCGCCCGCTCGGCATCCGGCACGGCGCGCAACGGCGCGAACAACGCCTTGCGGCGCAAGGCCGTTCGCTCGACTACGCGGTTGTGCTCGTCCAGCGCATCGAGGTCGGCGAGCAGCGATTCCTGGGAAAGCCGGGCTTTCAGAGCCGTCGCGGTCACCGGCACGGCCAGCGCGGACTCGCGGCGTTGGCCGTGCGAGGCGACGGGATCCGGGTTCAGGTAGAGCAGCCACCGGTGCGTCGGCCGGTCGGCCGGCGCGGCCGTGATCGCGTCGATCGCCGCCGTCACCGGGATGTTGTCCAGCACGCCGCCATCGATGACCCGGAACGGCGGGACCAACGGCTCGGCGGCCGTTTCGGAGAACAGCCCGATCATGTTCGGCTCGCCGTCCGGTGGCTCGCCGAGCGACGAGCGCACCTGCGCGGGCTCGAAGGCGAACGGGAACGACGACGTCGAGCGGGCGGCGTGGGCGAGCCGCAGCACGGTGGCCGCGAAGTCGTCGCCCGCGCCGAAGTCCGATAGCGGATCGCCGGCCCTGCCCTGGTGCCGGAACCGGAACGACGCCGTGCGCCGCTCCTGCAGCATCGGCCCGGAACGGCCGTCGAAGCGCTGCTCCAGGATCGGATCCAGCAGGGTGGCGGTCAGCAGCAGATCGGCGCGGTTGCCGGGGTGCTCGGCCGCCGCGGGCACGTTGTCGGTGATGACGTCGGCGAGCTCGGCGCGGAAGTAGCGGTCGCCCTCCAGCAACGACGGCGGGCGGTGCTGCCAGAACTTCGGCACCGGCCGGGACATGGCCTCCACGTCCCCCAGCCGCACCCACACCTCGCGCATCCGGTCGAAGGGCATCCCGTAGACCAGCGTCGCCGACAGCAGTGTCGCGTTGAGGCCACCGGCCGAGGCTCCGGCGAGCACGTCGACCGCGACCGAGTCGTAGCCGGACAGCTTCGCCAGCGACGCCCACGGGTGCGTGCCCGTCGAATCGTCGTCCGCCGGTGCCCGCGAATCCGCCACCGCCTCGCGGAGCCGGTTGATCTCGGCGACCGCGCCGCCGATCCACACGGCCATGCTCGCGCCGCCGCGCATCGCCAGCGCCAAGCGCAGTTCCTGCTCGTTCTCCGCTGCCGCGGTGGCCACCTCGGAGCCCGCCCTCTCGATCGACGCCTGCGGATCTCACCCGGAACCTACCGCGCGGACCGCCACCGCCGATCTCCAACAGCCGAACTCAACCCGTCCGCCACCGGACCGAGCCCCGGACGGCGCAGCACGACCACCCGCCCGGCACCTGCCCGAGCGACGTTCCGGCAGGTCCGGGGCCGTGAGCGTTTTGGGCTGCTATAGCGGCTGTTTTGGATGTTGTTGGGTGGGTTGTGGTAGGCGGGTGAGGCGGCGGGTCATCTGGATGATGGCGGCCCAGTGGACCATGGTGGTGTGGTGTTCGGGGAGGCGTTCGTAGTCGCGGGCGCAGCGTCGGCGGCGGGTGATCCAGGCGAAGCTGCGCTCGACGACCCAGCGGCGGGGCAGGACCTGGAAGCCCGTTGTGCCGGGGATGCGGTGGACGATCTCGATGGTGGTCTTCAGCAGGGCTTTGGCGTGGGTGATCCAGTCGCCGAGATAGCCCTGGTCGGCCCAGATATGGGCTAGGCCGCGCAGGGCGGCGTGGCGTACCAGGCACCAGGCCGCGTCGCGGTCCTGGACATTGGCTGGGGTGACGCTGACCGAGACCAGCAGGCCGAGGGTGTCGGTGATGATGTGGCGCTTGCGGCCATTGACCTTCTTGTGGGGGTCGAAACCGCTGGTGTCGATCCCCACGACGCCTTCGGCGCTTTCCTGGACCGATTGGGAGTCGATGCATCCGGCGCTGGCTACGGGGTTGCGGCCGGATGCTTGGCGCAGCCGGGCCCGCAGCAGGTCGACCAGATCGGCCAGATCGGCGGTGGCGTGCTCGTGGCACCAGCGGCGTAGCAGGCCGTAGACGGTTTGCCAGGGTGGGAAGTCCGCGGGCAGGTCACGCCATTTGTTGCCGTTGTTCACCACGTAGAAGATCGCGTCGATCATGGTGCGGCGGTAGTGCTTTTCCGGTCGCCCTCCCGCCGAAGTGGCCGCCAGGGAGACTGGCAGCAGCGGTTGAAGGAGCTTCCACTGCTCGTCGGTGAGATCGGTGCTGTAACGACGGCGGCGTGTCAGACAGCCACACGTACAGGCACACCCCGGCCGGCTGACGCCGGCCGATGCAAGGTTCAATGACATGGCGGGTTCTTGTGATCGCGGTCGGCTTAGACAACCTCTGCGATAGCAAGAACCCGCCCCTGTCTGCGGCCACGACACGCCCCATCACGAGCACGAGCCGTATATCACAACCAGCCACAACACTTCAAAAACAGCCTCTATAGCGGCTGTTTTGGATGTCGTGCTGTGAGGTGTGGTAGCGCGGGGTTTTGTCTTTGAAGCGGCGCAGCCGCTTAGCCCGCCTACTCAGCTTGCACCGCCGCGGGTTCTCAGGTGTCTTCTCGCGAGGACAGCCCCGACGTGGTGAATTGGCATTCATGATGTCGGGGATCCCACAGCGAGAA